>DATBBR010000155.1 GCA_036270875.1 Acidimicrobiales bacterium | reverse complement strand
CCGTGTGCGCGGAGCCCGCCTCCCGGGCGGGCCGTGTGCACGGAGCCCGCCTCCCGGGCGGGCTGTGTCGATACGGTAAGGCCATGGGTGAGGCCATTGCGGATCCGATCCCGCCCACCATCGAGTGGCGGGACGGCGCCGTCCGCCTGATCGACCAGCGGCGGCTTCCGGGCGAGCTCGCCTACGTCGACGCTCGCACCGTCGACGAGCTCTGTGACGCCATCAGGGCCATGGTCGTCCGCGGTGCGCCCGCCCTGGGGGTCGCCGGCGCCATGGGCGTTGCCCTCGCCCAGGCCGGGGGTGAGCCGCTCGAGCCGGCGGCCCGGCGGATCGTTGCCACCCGGCCCACCGCCGCCAACCTCGAGTGGGGGGTGCAGCGGGCCCTGGCTGCCGACGATCCAGTCGCCGAGGCCCGGCGGGTCGCCGCCGAGGACGTGGCCCGCAACCGCGCCCTGTCCGCCCTTGGCGCCCCGCTGCTGCCGGAGCGCGCACGCGTGCTCACGCACTGCAACGCCGGCTCGCTGGCCTGCGCCGGATACGGCACCGCCCTCGGGATCGTCCGGGCCGCGCACGAGAGCGGCCGCGCCCCGCGGGTCTGGGTCGACGAGACCCGACCGATGCTCCAGGGCAGCCGCCTCACGGCGTGGGAGCTCGGGCGCCTGGGTGTGCCCGCCACCCTGGTGGCCGACTCGGCGGCGGGATCGCTGATGGCAGCCGGTCGGGTCGACTGCGTTGTCGTGGGGGCCGACCGCGTCGCGGCCAATGGTGACGTGGCCAACAAGGTCGGCACATACTCGCTCGCCGTGCTCGCCGCCCACCACGGGCTGCCGTTCTACGTGGCGGCGCCGATCTCGACGATCGACCTGTCCTGTCCCGACGGCTCGGCCATCCCCGTCGAGCAGCGGGGCAGGGGCGAGGTCGCGGAGCTCGCCGGTCGGCGCCTCGCCCCGGCCGAGATCGAGGTGGAGAACCCCGCCTTCGACATCACACCGGCTCAGCTGGTCACGGCGATCGTGACCGAAGACGGGATCGCGCGGGCGCCATACCTCGAGGCTCTGGCCGGGCTGGCTCGCGCCGCTGACACAGCCGGCTGAGCAGCGCGGTCAGGGCCGGAACACGTAGCCGGCGCTGTGCACGGTATAGATCAGCCGCGGTCCGTTGGCCTCCAGCTTGTGGCGCAGGGCGCTCACGTGGCGCTCGACGACATTGGGGCTGTAGTCCCGATAGCCCCAGAGCTCCGACAGCAGCTGGCTCTTGGTGACGACCCGTCCAGCTCGCCGGACGAGGTGGCACAGCAGCTCGAACTCGATGGGGGTGAGGTCCAGCGGCTGCGCCGCTCGGGTGACGGCGCGGGCGGCCTCGTCGATGACGACGTCTCCCATCTCCCAGCGCGCGTCGCGTGACTTGCCCGCCTTTGCCAGCACCGCCTCGATCTGGACGAGGAGGGAGTCGACAGAGAACGGCTTGGTGACGTAGAGCTCGGCGCCGGCGGCGAACCCGGCCCGGATGTCCTCGGCCTCGTCGGCACTGGTGAGGAACAACAACGACAGATCGGCCTCCTCCCGGAGACGGCGGGCGACGGCGAAGCCGTCGGGCCCGCTCCCGAGACGCACGTCGATGAGGGCCAGCTGAGGCTGGAAGGACTTGGCCTGCTTGAGGGCGGCGCCAGCGTCGGCGGCGGCTACGACCTCGTAGCCCTCGGTCCGCATGACCGTGACCAGCAGGTCCCGGACGATGGGCTCGTCCTCCACGACCAGCACTTTCGCCGGCACGCCGGTCCTGGCCGGAGTCCCCATGGCGTGATTGTGCCCTCCGGGTCCGTCAGGGAAACGTCAGCATTTCGTCAGATAATCGTCAGCGATGGACCGTACTGTGAGCACGGCCGGGAGCGCTCGACGCGAAGAGGACCGAAGGGGATGAGCAGGAGGGGGAGGATCGGCGCCGCGGCGCTCACGCTGGCGGGCATGGGCGCCGCGGCGACGTCGTGCGCCACGTCCACGGTGAGGAGCACGGCGCCAAGGGCGCCGGCGACGGTGGCGCTCGTCTCGTGGGGACGCCAGCACGCCGACCTGTTCTCCACCCTCTCGTACGACACCAGCACGGTCGCCGAGTACACCGCCACCTACAACACGACCGCATTGGTCGGCGCGTGCCAGACGGTGTGGAACGACGTCCAGCAGAACCTGGCCCTCCCTCCGATCCCGGATGTCGTGGCGGCCGGACACCTTCGGGCTGCCCTCGACCTCTTCGGCCGCGGGACAAGCGACTGCATCGCGGGCTCGGTCCACAACGACGGCGGCCTGATCGTGCAGGCAGGCAGTGAGCTCGATGGGGCCACGACCCAGCTCGAGGCAACCCACAGCCTCCTCAGGATGGCCACCAAACGCTGACGGCTGACCGCTGACTGCTGGCGTCGTTGCCCTAAGCCTCGGCGAGCAAGCGGGACAGCTCCTCGCCGTTGCGCTGGGCCCAGTCGTCATGGCAGTTGTTCATGAGCACGTGGGTGGCCTTCGTCCGCTCCGAGAGCTGCCGAAGCCGGGGAACCCAGTCGCCGAGCTCAGCCTCGGTGTAGCGATAGGCGAAGCGGCGCTGCACCGAGCCGCTCTCCCATTCGGCGTCGTTGTGGCCATGGAAGCGAACGACGCCGAGATCCGACGTGGCCAGCAGCACGGGCGGGACCGAGCTCCGGAAGCCCTGGGGCATGTCGACACAGACGTAGGCGATGTCGTAGCCCTCGAGGAGATCGATTGTCTCCGCCCGGTTGTCCTCTCGCAGCCAGCTCTGGTTGCGGAACTCGACGCAGATCCGCAGGGGTCGGGCTCGCCGGACGCAGTCGAGGATGTAGCGCTTGTTGGCGCTCGTCAGCGTGAACCACGGAGGGAACTGGAACAGCAGGGCGCCGAGCTTGCCCGCCCGGTGCAGTGGGTCCAGCGCCGAGCAGAAGCGATCCCACATCTCGTCCACGACGCCCGGCTCGAGGTCCTTGGGGTAGAGGCGCTTCTTGTCGGCCGGACGGGGAAGATCACGCGGGATCGCCTCGGCGATCGTCGGATGTTGGGTGAAGAGCGAGAAGGCCTTGACGTTGAAGACGAAGCGGTCGGGGGTCCGCTCCGTCCACCGCCGGGCCATGTCAGGGGCCGGCGGGAAGTAGTAGGTCGAATCCACCTCGACGAGCGGAAACCGGGACGCATAGTGCTCGAGCCTGGCCTCCGCCGAGTTCACACCCGGTGGGTACCACCCGGACTTGATGAGGGATCGATCCGTCCACGACGCGGTGCCGACGAGGATTTCCCCCACGGCGATCTGGTCACCGCCCGCCGTTGGCGGGGCCGTGGCGGTGGACGAGCGCCGAGAGCCCGCCACCACGGGGGTTGCCTTTGCAGTCGAGGCACAGGCTGGCGGCCGGCACTGCCTCCAATCGCCGCCGGTCGATCGCCTCACCGCAGTGGTCGCACCGGCCGTAGGTGCCGTCCTCGATCTTGGCCAGGGCCCGATCGACGTCACCGATCGTCGCCCTGGCCAGCTCGACGACCGTGCGATCGCGGTCTCTCGCAACCCCCGTGCTGTCACCCTCGCCCGACTCGTCGTCGAACTGCACCTCGTCGGGCCCGCTGAGCTCGGACAGGTTGGCCAGCTCCGCCTCGCACTCCTCGCGCTGGGCCTCGCTGCTCAGCCGGGCCCGCCGGAGCAACTCCCGCTGTCCAGCGAGGAAGGAACCCGGCGCGTCAGCTGCCTGGCCGCCGCCGTGAGCAACGGGCGCCGCCGCGGAGTCTGTGGCGGACGCCTCGCCGCCGACCGGACCCGCCCCGCTCGCGGGATCCGATGAAGTTCGGGTGATGTGCATCGCACCGCCTCAGCGCAGTTCGTCGAACCTTGATGCACTACCCGCGATGCCGACTCGGCAACCTCACCGGCTCGGTGACGTTTGCGCTGTGGCGCCGCCCAGTGGGCTCAGTTGGGCGTGCTCAGTTGGGCGGGCTCAGTTGGGCGGGCCGACCGCGGTGCCGCCGGTCTGTACGGCATAGCCCGTGTAGGTGCTGCTGCCACCCACGTCGGGCGCGTCGTGGCTGTAAGCGATGTGGGCGAAACCCGACTGGTCCGTGTCCACACCGAAGTCGTCGAACAGCTGGCGACCCGATGTGCACGTCGCCCCGGCCTCGCAGACGGTGCCTTTGTGCACGGTCACGACCGGCTGCGGCGCCGCCCAGCCACCCGCGGTGCCTGTCGGGTTCTGGGCGAAGTACACCGACCAGCTCTGATTGGGTCCGGGCGCCGTCGTGCTGGCGTAGTACACCAGGTCGACCCCGCCCGAGGTGGCGACCAGCCACGGGAAGATGGCCTGGGTGGTGTTGACGCTGACCGGACCGGAGCACGTCCAGGTGGCACCGTGGTCGCTGGAGACGGCCGTGACGACGTTGGCGTCGTTCGACCACGCCATCCACAGGTTGCCGGACGGATCGATCGAGACGTCGGGGAAGTTGTGGCCAAGCGAGGTCTGCGACGAGCCGGTACTGCAGGACACAGGGCGGTCGACCCACGTGTAGCCACCGTCGTTCGACACGGCCAGGTACGCCTCATTCTGGGCGGAGCCCGACGACGTCGAGGGAGCCACGAACGATTGGAAGGCCCAGAACGGGCTCTTGGCCGCCGAGTTGGCAACTGTCCCCGCCGTGTTGCGGTGATCGATCACCAGGTTGCCGTGTTGGTTGTTCGAGACCTTGAAGTCCGAGGCGGGAATGGCCTGGCTGATCTGCGTGTAGGGCGCGCCGTCGGAATCACTCCGCAGGATGTCGATGTTGTTGGTCGCGACGTCGTGGAAGCTGAGGAGGGAGGTGTCGGCGCCGTAGGCGGCGATCCACGGTCGGTCGTCGAGCGGCACGCCGAGCTGGACCGGGACGTTGCTGAACGTGCCCCCGTTGTCGGCCGAGGTGGCCACCGCCACCGACGCCAGGTTGAGGCTGGCGACGTAGAGGTTGAACGCGCCGCTCTTGTTGGGCGCGCCGGCGATGGCCAGGTCGGTGTCGCCGCCCGACAGACCGATCCCCTGGGTGGCGTTGGGCTGGCCGCGGTACTCGAGGTTGCAGGCGCTGGCGCCCGTGCCGCTGGGCTGGCCGAGACCCCGCCACACATCCGTGCCGCCGCCGAGGCCCCGCTCGGACGACAGGAAGACGTTGTTGGTGGGCGACACGTGGATGGCCGGCTCGCCGGCGACGTTGGTGCCGCAGCCCGAACCGCTCGCCGTGTTCGCGACCGCGGTGTCCTGAAGCTGGCCAGTCGCGAAGGTGGTCAAGGCCGTGACCGCCTTTGGCGAGCGCGGCCCGGGGGCCGGCCGTGGCGCGTGGGGCGACCTCGACTCCTGGGCACCGGCGGCCAGCGCCGTCATGCCCAGCGCTCCGCCGACCAGGCTCAGCGCCGCCCCGGTGAGCGCGCCCCTGCGCAACAACAACAGCGAACGAGTCACCGTGGCCTCCCCAGTCAGGCGCGTCACGATCCGGGCAGATGCTGCGAGATTTCTAGACCCGCGGCAGTGCGACTGGCAAGCCGGCCCATCCGGATGGCCGGCGCCCTGGCGGTCGCCGTCGCCGGGGGTCGCTCAGGCGGTGGTGACGGCGGCCTCGCCCGCACGCTCGGCCCGAGGGGCGCCGAACACCAAGGGCAGCTGGTCGGCCTGGCGGATGCCGGGCGAGTAGTGGATCTCGGCCCCGTCGGCGATTCGGTAGTCCGGCACCCGACGGTGGAACTCCTCGATGGCGACCCGCAGCTCGAGCCGGGCCAGGTGGGCCCCCAGGCAGAGGTGGGGCCCGCCGCCGAAGGCGACGTGGTGGTTGTGACCATCCGCCAGCTCGAAGGCGTCAGCGGCCAGGAACTGCTTCTCGTCGCCGTTGGCGGCGCCGAGCACCAGCGTCACGAGCTCGCCCTTCCGCACCTGGACACCCCGCACCTCGACGTCCTGGGTGGCCGTGCGCAGCACGACCTGGACCGGGGTCTCCCGCCGCAGCAGCTCGTCGACCGCAGGCTCGATCAGCGAGGGGTCCTCGACCAGCTGGCGCCGGCGATCCGGGTGGCGGGCGAGATAGGCGATCATGCAGTCCAAGGTGGCCGTGACCGTGTCGAGCCCGCCGAGGAGCAGGAGGTGGAGGATCCCCAGGAGCTCCTCTCGGGTGAGCTCTCGACCGTTCATGCCGGCGCGTACCAACTGGCCGAGGAGACCCTCCTCGGGAGCCCGGCGGGACGCATCGATGGCCCGCTCGAAATAGGCGCTGATCTCCCGGCCCGTCGCCTCCCTGATCCGGGCCGCGCCCTCGAAGTCGTCGCGGGCCACATCGGGGCGGACGGTGTTGTCCCGCCATCGCAGGAACATGGGTAGATCCGCCTGGGGCAGCCCCAGGAGGCGCAGGAAGATGGTGGACGGGAGCGGCGTGGCGAACTCCTCGTGGAAGTTGCAGCTGCCGTGATCGACGAAGCCGTCGATGAGCCGGTTGACGAGGACGCGTACGTCGGCCTCGAGGGCCGCCATCTTCTTGGGCGTGAACTCCGGGTTGAGGAGCCGTCGGTAGCCAGTGTGGTCAGGCGGGTCGATCTGCAGCGGGATGAGCGGCTGCTCCTGGCCGATCGCCACGGCGTCCATGGCCGACGAGAAGATCTCGGGGTGGCGCAGGGCCCAGAGGACGTCCTCGTAGCGGGAGATATAGATGACCGGGGACGCATCCATGTCCGAGCGACCGACCGGACACTGCTCGCGTAGCCACTGGTACCCCTCACGCGGGTCATCGGCCGACTCTTGCGAGAACACCGCCAGCACCGGGTCCGAGAACGGAGCGGGCTCGGTCTCCATGATGGGCTCGGTCTCCATGTCGTCTCCTCCGTGTCCTCGAACCGGCCTCAGGGCCGGCCGATGTCGATCTTCCGGCGCGATCAGCTGTTGCCTCGCACGCCGGCCCAGCAGAACCGCCAGAGGTAGGCCGCGACCTCCCGGGGCTCCGCCCGGCCCAGGGTCACGTCGTTGATGCCCGAGAGCAGGACTCCGAAGACGGTGTCGGCTGCGCGCGACGGGTCGCTGCTGAGCGCCTCGGACAGGCCGGCGGCGGCGAGCTCGGCGGCGAGCATGTCGATGAGGGGCGCCAGCGCCGCCCGAAGCTCGGCGGGGTGTCCCTCGGCCAGGCGCCGATGCTCGCGCACGAGGAGCCCCGCGTAGCCGAGGGCGCCCGGGAGGGTCAGGAACTCGAACAGGCCGTCCACGTAGGCCCGAAGGCGCTCGACCCCTTCGGGCCGGGGCGCGATGGCTTCGGCCAGCATGGAGGCGCCCACCCGGCTGTCCTCCTCGAGCAGGGCGATGAGCAGCTCGTCCTTGCCGGGGAAGCAGCGGTAGAAGCTCTTGAGCGACAGGCCGGCCCGCTCGGTGACCTGGCTGACCGTGAATGCCGCCGTACCCGTCTCGTTGGCCAGCTCCCGGGCCGCAGCGACAAGCCGGTCCATCCGCTCGACCGACCGGGTCCGGGCCCGCTCCAGCGACCGATGCAGGGCGCGGGCCTGCCACTCGCTGCCGCCGGCTGAGCTGGCGGTGTCGCCCGGGCCCGGGGGGCCCGAGGGACTGTTGTACGCCGATCGGGAGAACGTCATTCTCCCACCATCATGCCGTGACCCAACCGGGTTTGGCAAGCGCAGCGGGACCCGGGCGCCGCCGCGGCGTGCTATCGGCCGCGGCGTCGCCCTGGGGCGAGGGGATCCGTCCTCGTTACGCGCCTGTGCCGGGACCCGTCTCCCGGGCTTCTTCGACCGCGGTCAGCGCCTGGCGCAGCCGGTCGAGCCACTCGTCCTGGTTGTCACCCACCAGCCGGACGCACCAGGCCAGCGCCTCGCTCCTCGAGCCGGCGACGCCGGC
>DATBBR010000154.1 GCA_036270875.1 Acidimicrobiales bacterium | reverse complement strand
GCCAGAGTGCGGGACCTGGCGCATGCGCCAGGTGATCAACAAGCTCATCCGCGAGGAAGACCTCTACGGTGCGATGGAGTCGACCTTCTCGCAGGGTTGGCAGAGGGTGAAGCTCTACTTTCTGATCGGACTTCCAACCGAGACCGACGAGGACGTCCTCGGGATCGCCGAGCTGGCCCGCAACTGTGTTGCCATCGGCCGGCGTCACGCCCGACACGTGACCGTGACCGCGTCGGTCGGTGGCTTCGTGCCCAAGCCGCAGACGCCGTTCCAGTGGTTCGGCCAGACGACCACGGCCGAGCTGCACCGCCGGATCCGCCTGTTGCGCGACGCCACCCGGCGCGACCGCGGGCTGAACCTGCGGTGGCACGACCCCGAGGCGACGCTCGTCGAGGGCATCGCCAGCAGGGGCGATCGCCGCCTTGGTCCGGTCATCGAGGACGTGTGGCGCCGAGGGGGGACGTTCCAGGAGTGGTCCGAGCATTTCCGCCTGCCGTTGTGGGAGGAGGCGATGGCGGCCCACGGGCTCTCGATCGACGACTACGTGCATCGTCACCGCCATCCCGACGAGCTCCTGCCTTGGGAGCACATCTCCGCCGGGCTGCATCGCGATTTCCTCTGGCAGGACTGGGAAGACGCTCTGGCGGAAGCTGGCGTCGAGGACTGTCGGTGGACGCCCTGTTACGACTGCGGCGCCTGCACCGGGTACGGCATCGAGCACGTGGTGGCCTCGCCCGTCCCCCCCGCCGGCGGGAGTCAGGGGACCGGCCAGGACCTCTCCAGCGGCGGCGCCGTACCGGTCACGCTGTTGCCGGCCCGAGAGCCCGGCCCGGGAGGCCGGGCCAGCAACGAGCCCGGCTCGAGAGGGATGACGGGGGTCCGTCCGTGAGGATACGGATCCGCTTTGCCAAGACGGGGAAGGTCCGGTGGACGAGCCACCGCGACGTTGCCCGCATGTGGGAACGGGCCCTCCGTCGGGTCCGCTTGCCGGTCGCCTACACGGAGGGGTTCTCACCCCGACCGCGGGTCAGCTTCGGGCTGGCCCTGCCCACCGGGCACGAGTCGGATGCCGAGTACCTCGACGTCGAGCTGGCCGGTCCCGGTGGCCGGGAGCATGAGCTCACCGACCTGCCGGCCGCCCTCAGCGACGCCTTGCCCGATGGCGTCGACGTGCTGGCGGCGGCCGTGCTCGACGGCCGGGTCCCGTCGCTCCAGCACGATGTCACCTCCTGCTCCTGGGAGGTGGAGGTCGTCGACGTGGGCCAGGTGCAGATGGCCGGTCTGGTGGACGGCGCGCTGAAGGCCAGCCAACTGCTCGTCACTCGGGAGCGCAAGGGCCGCCAGGTCACCGACGACCTGCGACCGGCCATCGTCTCCCTCGGCGTGCTCGAGGGCCAGCAGGAGGGCACGCTGCTGGGCACCGAGCTCGC
The DNA here is from genome assembly GCA_036270875.1 of Acidimicrobiales bacterium. Classification (NCBI taxonomy): domain Bacteria; kingdom Bacillati; phylum Actinomycetota; class Acidimicrobiia; order Acidimicrobiales; species Acidimicrobiales bacterium. Next base: position 2,612 of record DATBBR010000154.1, on the reverse strand, counting down.
CACCCACCCCCGCGGGGTGCGCCCGCACGAGCTTCTCCAGGCCCTCGGGCCTGGCCTAGAGGCGGGCCGCGTCCGCAGGACTCATCAATGGATCGAGCGCGACGGCGCCCGGTGGGAGCCGCTCCCGCCCGGTGCGACGCACGCGCCGCACGCCTGGGAGCGTGCGTCATGAGAAGGGACGTTTTTGATGTCCGACCCATCGACGGGCCGGTCCGATCGCGGCCCGGGCCCCGAACAGGGCCCGGCCCCCGAGGGCTCGGCCCCCCCGCCCAGGACGAGCTCGGAGGGAGCCTCCAATCCCGAGCCTGCCGACGACCTCGCTGCGCCGAGGCCGGCCGCCCCAGGCTCGGGTAGCTCCGGCTCCCCGCCGGCCGAAGACGCCGGCGCCGACGCCCGCCCCCGCCCTCGGCGGCGAGGGTCACGGGGAGGTCGGGGTCGCTCGCCGCGGCGCACCGTAGCGGGCGACGAGGCTGCTGCAGCCGGCCCGGGAGGCCGGCCCGACGATGCAGCCGGCCCGGGAGGCCGGCAGGACGATGCGGCCGCACAGCCGGCCGAGGCCGATCAGGCTGCCACGGGTGACCAGGCTGCCTCGGGTGACCAGGCTGCCTCGGGTCAGGAGCCCGGCGCCGAGGAGCCCGGCGCCGACGACGCTGCGGCCGAGGACGAGCCCAGCGCCGCCAGCCCCACCCCGAGGCCGAAGATCGGAGACACCCGGCCGGCCCCGCCACCGTCCCGGACCAGGCCCGCCGGTGGCAGGCAGAGGGCGAAGGACGGCAGCGGTCGGCGTCGAGGCGGTGCGGGCGACGCCGCCGGCCCGGGAGGCCGGGCCGAGCGGACCGACGCCGACGCCAGATCAGGGGCCGCGCCCGAGCCTGCGGGCGAGCAGCGGAACCGGCGACGGCGGGGCGGCCGCGGCCGGGCGGCGGCGTTGGAGCCCACGGCGACAGCGGGTCCTCGGGTAGTCGAGAGTCCCGCGGCTCCTGCCGGCGACGGACAGGAGGCCGGGCGCCAGCGCGGGGGCCGGGGCCGCGGTCGGGAGCGAAATGGCCGGCCCGTCGGCCGCTATCTCATGTGTGTGCACGTGCAACCCAACGCCACCCAGGTGGCCGTGCTGGAGGGTCGCTCCCTCATCGAGCACTACCTGTCGCGTCCTCAGGACGACGAGACCCTTATCGACGGGAACATCTACCTCGGGCGCGTGCAGAACGTGCTGCCGGGGATGGAAGCGGCCTTCGTCGACATCGGGACGCCCAAGAACGCCGTGCTCTACCGGGGTGACGTCCGTTACGACCCCGAGGACGTGCTCGAAGGTGGCAAGCGGGCGGACGCCCGTATCGAGCAGCTGCTCCGTCCCGGCCAGCACATCCTCTGTCAGGTCACCAAGAACCCGATCGGGACCAAGGGAGCCCGCCTCACCCAGGAGGTGTCGCTGCCCGGACGCTTCGTCGTGCTCGTTCCCAACAGCGATACCTACGGCATCTCGAGGCGCCTCGACGACGACGAGCGGAAGCGCCTGCGGCGGATCCTCGACGAGGTGCGGCCGGCGGGCCACGGGCTGATTGTCCGCACCGCGGCCGAGGGGTCCTCGGCCGACGAGCTCGGTCGGGACGTGGCCCGGCTGGTGGCCGAGTGGCAGGGGATCGAGGCGCAGGCGAAGAGGGTGTCGGTTCCTTCGCTGCTGTACCGCGAGCCCGACACCGCCGTGCGCGTCATCCGCGAGGAGTTCAACCGCCAGTACCGGGGCGTGGTGATCGACGACCCCGACCTCTACGAAGAGGTCCGCGACTACGTGGCCAGCATCAGCCCGGAGCTGACCGACCGGGTCGAGCTCTACGACACCGAGGACGAGGGTCTGCCGCTCTTCGAGCGTCATCACATCCACGAGCAGCTCCACAAGGCCCTCGACCGCAAGGTGTGGCTCCCCTCGGGCGGCTCGATCATCATCGAGCGCACAGAAGCCCTCACCGTCATCGACGTCAACACCGGCAAGAACGTCGGCACCTCGAACCTGGAAGAAACTGTCTACCGCAACAACCTCGAGGCGGCCGAGGAGATCGCCCGACAGCTGCGGCTGCGGGACATCGGGGGGATCATCGTCATCGACTTCATCGACATGGAGGTCCGGGGGAACCGGGCCGAGGTGGCACGGGTGTTCAAGGAGGCTCTCGCCCGTGACAAGACCCGGACCCAGGTCTCGGACATCTCGGACCTCGGGCTGGTGGAGATGACGCGCAAGCGCGTCTCCGAGGGCCTGGTCGAGTCGTTCACCCAGCAGTGCCCCACGTGCAACGGGCGGGGGATCGTGTTCGACGAGTCGCTGATGTGAAGCCACACGGGGCGTCCTTGCTACGCTCTGTCTTCATGTACGCGGTGATCGCCACGGGCGGCAAGCAGGCGCGCGTGAGCGAGGGCGAGCGGGTCCTGGTCGAGCGCCTGGGCCTGGACGTGGGGGACGAGGTCTCCTTCACGCCTGTCCTGGTGGTCGACGGCGAGACCGTGCTGGCCGGGCCGGACGCCCTGGCTGGCGCCTCGGTCTCGGCCCGGGTCGTCGGGGAGGAGAAGGGGCCCAAGGTCAGCGGGTTCACGTACAAGCCCAAGACGAACAACCGACG
>DATBBR010000153.1 GCA_036270875.1 Acidimicrobiales bacterium | reverse complement strand
AGGACTCGAGTTTGCGCGCGTGCGCGATGGCAGGATCGTCGAGCACAACCTGTACTGGGACGCTCTGGACATGATGGGTCAACTCGGCTTGCTCCCCAGTTAGCCTTCGTTCCATCGGAGCGCGTTTCGGTGGCCCGCTTGGGACGACTCGACGCACGCGGAAGGGCCCTCCCGATGGGGAGGGCCCTGACCTGGTCTTTCTTGGTGGCGGGGGTAGGATTTGAACCTACGACCTTCGGGTTATGAGCCCGACGAGCTACCAGACTGCTCCACCCCGCGTCGTGAGACCGAAGTTTACCAGCGTCAGGGCGGCGGTCAGCCGGGGCCGGGAGGTCTCCCGAGGGCGGAGTTCGTCGAGCCCGTGGTCGGCGCCGGCGGGGCGGTCGTCGGCGGGGGGGCCGCCGGCGCCGTGGTCGACGGCGAGGTCGGCGCCGGGGTGGCGGAGGCCGACGCCGCCTGCGCCGCCTGGTTGAGCAGGTTGCCGGCTTGGTTGATGTCGGTCTGGTACTTGCCGAGGTCGCCGGCCTTCAGATCGTTCTGGGCCTGCGCATAGGCGGCCTGCGCCTGCGTCAGCAGCTGAGCGACGGTCGCCGAGACTGCGGGCCCGGGTGAGGGTGTCACGGTCGTCGGTCCAGTCGCCGCACCTGCTGCCGAGGTGGTCGGAAGTCCCGGCACCGGCGACCCGAAGAGATCGGTCAGGGCCTGGCTGAGGCTGTCCTCCATCGCCGCCTGGTTGCCGTAGACGACGATGATCTTCTTGAACTCGGGCAGCGGGTTGCGCGACGACTGCACATAGAGGGGCCGGATGTAGAGCAACGACTGGTCGATCGGGATCATGAGGACGTTGCCGAGCAGGACCTGTGACCCCTGTTGGTTCAGCAGGCTGATCTGCTGGGAGATCGACGTCACCGCGCTGATGCGCGCGTCGATCAGGGCTGGGCCGTCGACTTGCTGGCCCCTGGGTGTCACGTAGGCCTGGAGCTGTCCGTAGTGGTCGGGATCGGAGTTGGCGACCATGAACCCGGTCAGGTTCTGCTGCTGGTCGTTCTGCGACACGGGAACGAACGGCTCGAGCAGGTTGAAGCTCTGTTGCGATTGTCCCGGCAGCCGGGTGAGCTGATAGATGGGTGCCATGCGCTTGGCCCGGCTGGGCCCCACCTGGAAGCCCTGGGCGTTGGTCGTCGCCGTCGTCTGGAGGGCCGCCGACGGGGAACCCGACCCTGGGTCCTGTGACAGGTCCCACGCGTCCCCGGCGGCGTAGAACTGGTTGGCGTTGGTGATGTGGTAGCGGCCGAACATCGCTGACTGCACGGTGAAGATGTCCTCGGGATAGCGCAGGTGTGCTCGCAGCTCGGGGCTCATGTCCTTTGACGGCGTGAACAGGTGCGGGAAGGCCTTGGCGTAGGCGTTGACCAGCGGATCGTGAGCGTCCATCTGGTAGAAGGTCATCGAGCCGTTGTACGCGTCGATCAGCACCTTCACCGAGTTGCGCACATAGTTGAAGCTCGAGTTGAGGCCACTGGCGCCGTTCACCGCGGACACGTTCGCGTCCTGCGCGTACGGGTAACGGTCGGTGGTGGTGTAGGCATCCTGCACCCAGTAGATGCGCCCGTTGAGCAGCACTGGATAAGGGTCGGCGTCGTACTGGAGGAACGGCGCCGCCTTGTTGACGAGATCTCTGATGTCGCGGACGAACATCACCCGGGAGTGGCTGGTCACCTGACCGGAGATGAGCGGGTTGATGTCAGCGAAGCGGAGCGCGAACGCACCCCGACGGAGGATCGATCCCGCCTCCACTCCGCCGGTCCCGTGATAGGTGCTCTCCTGATTGGCGCCGTTCGGCTTCTGGAAGTCGATCTCCGGCTGCTTGGTGTCGGCGATCACGTAGCCGGGGTTGTTCAGGCCGAAATAGACCGAGGGCTGGGTGATCACCGGAGCACCGCTCGTCGACACCGGCGGCACGTCCTGGATGGCGAAGAGGGGATTGCCGTCGGCGTTGGCCAGGTTGGCCTGCGACAGCACAGCCCCGTAGCCGTGGGTGAACTGCAGGTGGGAGTTCACCCAGGAGGCGGAGGGAAGCTGGCTCTGGTTGAGCTGGCGGACGGCGGAGATCACCGGGGTGTTCTGGCCGTCGAGCGTGTACCGGTCGAGCGCGAGCTCGTTGAACAGGTAGTACGAGCGGATGTCCTGGAGCTTCTCGAACGTCGTGACGGCGAAGTTGGGGTCCCACAGGCGCACGCTGGCCAGCGTGGGCAGGTCGGCGGCCAGCTCGGGGGGTGTGAGGTTCTGGGAATAGGAGAAGGGGATCGGGTACTGGACGTTGTTGATACCCATCGCCTGCCGCGTGGCGTTGATGTTGCGGGCGATGTAGGGCCGCTCCAGGCTGTTCTGGGCCGGCTGGACCTTGAAGGTCTGGATGAACGCCGGGTAGATGGCCCCCACGACAAGCGAGATGAAGGCCCACAGGCCCACCCCGATGACCGGCAGCACCCAGCCCCGGCGCCTGATGTTGACGAGAAAGATGACGAAGGCCGCCAGCGAGATGAAGATGAGCAAGGTGAGGGCCGGCAGCTGGGCGTGGACATCGGTGTAGGTGGCGCCCTGGACGAACCCCCGGGTGGACGCGGTGAGCTCGTAGCGCTGCAGGAAGTAGCCGGCCGCCTTGACCAGGGCGATCAGCGCCAGCAGCACCGAGATGTGGACCTTCACCAACGGGTTGACCCGTTGCCCCGGCCCCTGGAAACGGATCCCGCCGTTCAGGTAGTGGGCGACGACGGTGATGACGAGGATCACCGCCAGGGCGAGGAACGTCCAGCCGACGAGGAAGGAGAGGAACGGCAGCTTGAAGACGTAGAACCCGACGTCCATGTGGAACTGCGGATCCTTCACCCCGAACGGAACGGAGTTACGAAAGAGGATCCAGTTGTGCCACTGTCCCGACGCACCGACTCCCACGAGCAGGGCAAGGATGACGGCGGCGATGGTGCGGACGAGCCGGGCGCGGGGCCGCACGGCGTTCCGATAGCGCCGCACCAGCTCGTCCTCGGGTCCCAGCGGGCTGAAGTTGAGGGCGATGCGGTCGGCGATGGCCAGGCTCGCCCACATGCCGGCGAAGAAGATGGCGACGAACACCACCCCCAGGCCGATCTTGGTTCCGAGGACGCCCTTCCAGACGGTGGTGAGGTGGACTGAGCTGAACCACAGGTAGTCGGTGTAGAAGACGGCGATGCCTCGGAGCGACGTCAGGAGCAGAAAGAGGACGATGATCCCGACGACGATCCAGATACGCCCACGCGTGAGGCCACGGCGACGCGGCCGCGGCACGTCCTGGGGGGAACGCACCCTGCGAGCCTACGCGGGTGGAGGGGCGAGGAGACAGCGGCAGCCGCTGTGGGCCGGCGGGTGGGCCTGGCCCGTTGGATACTGCTCCCCCCGGGGCAACGGCCCCGCCAGGGAGTTGTCGTCGCAGTCAGGGCATCGCTCGTCACCGTCGTCCACGATCCAGCGCAGGGCCGTGCCCTCTCTGGCAACCCCCAGCTCGCCTCGCGAAAAGGCGGCGACGACGTGGTCTCCAGCCACCCGCTCGATCCGGGGGCCCTTCCACTCCCGGTACGCCGCGCCCACTCCGTCGACGAGGCTGGCGTCGTCCGGGTCGGCGCCCTCACCCAGGGACCGCTCCAGGCGCCGGCGCAAGGGATCGGAGATCGCCTTCGCCAACTCGCCTACCAGAACCATCGACTCCTTCTCCCCGCCGGCGCTGCCGTTCGCCCTACCCTCGCCCTCCCTACCCTCCCGCAGGAACGAGGTGCCCGCCCGCTCTGCCCGCTCGAGTAGCTCGACGCCGGCCCGCCGGAAGTGCTCCTCGTGGTCGGCGACCGGAGGCAGGATCTCGAGGAGCTGACGCGTGCCGCGGCTGCGCAGACGGTCCAGCAGGTCGTTCTGGTCGTCCTGGAGGGCGCGCTTGAGCTTGCGTGACAGCGCCACGGTGATGGGACCGATGGCGTCGTCGCGTCGTCGCAGGAACGAGACCTCCACGGTCGACCCCCGCTCGTCCTCCGACTCCTCCTTGGGCTCTGTCGGCTCCTCGGCCTTCTCCACGGTCTCGGCCTGAGGCTCCGTATTCGGCTGTTGCTCGCCCTGCGGCTGTCGCTCCGGCTCGGGCTTCTCCTCGGGCTGGGGCTGTGGCTCGGGCGCGGGCTTCGCCTCGGCCTCCGGCTCCTCGGTCGCCTGACGCTCCGCGACCTGCTGACGACCCCTTCCTGCCGACGGCGAGCGGCCGGCCTTGACCTTGGCGAACAGGTCGTCGACAGCCGACGAGCCCGGGGCGCGGTGGCGCCCACTGGAACGTCCCCGAGGATGAGCCGCGGGTGTCGCACGCGGCTCGTCCGTCGCTCCTGTCGTCGCTCCTTCGCCGTCGGCTCCATCGGGCCCGCCGGGGCGTGGATCAGCGGGCGTCGCCGTGTCCGGCGCCGAGGCGAGTACCCGAATCCCCTCGTCCTCAGCGGGCACTGCGGGCACTGCGGGCGCGGTCGTCTCCTCGGGCATGGCCTGCCGTCCCCGCGTCTCATCAGGCGGGGCCTGGCGGGGCCGCCGGATGATACGAAAGCCCGAACGACGCCGGTCTTGGGCCTGCTCGTCGCCGTCGGGGCGGCCTCCCCGGGCGCGCGCGCCACCTGCGGCTGCCTCCTCAGCCGTCGACGTCGGCGCCTCATCGGTTGCCGGCGTCGGCGTCTGTTGGTCGGGCGCCGCCGCGCCCGGGTAGCGGTGCTGGCGCGATGGTCGCGTTGCCGCGGCTGTGCCCGGGACGTGTCCGCTCGCCGCCGGCTGGCCGCTGACGGCTGCGGTGGCCGTGGGCGGTGGCCCCGGTCGCTGCCGCTCGACGGATGTGCCTGCCCGTTCGCGCCCGCCCCGGCCAGGATCGCCGGCATCGGAGGGGCCGGGCCGGGGCGGCTCCCGCATCGGGGCGACGGCGCGCTCTGCTTCGGCAAGTCCGTCATCAGCAGGAGGTTGCGCGACGCCACCAGGATCGAAGTCGCGCTGGAGCGTCTCCAGGATGTGGTCGAACGACCGGCGTGCCTCCCGCAGCGCCTCGACCAGGTTCTGCCGCCCGCCCCGCAACTGCTCGACCTGGCCGTACAGTGCGCGCCGGCGGCGAACCAGATCGGCCAGCACCCGGGCCCGCACCTCCTGGGCCTCGCGAACCATCCCCCGGCAGTCCTCCTGGACGCCCGCCAGTGTGGCCTGCGCCTCCTCACGGGCGGCCTCGACGACCGAATCGGCCTCCGCTGCCGCGCCGCTGCGGATCCGAGCCGCCGTCACCTCGGCCTCGCTGGCCCGTTCGGCCGCCCCTCGCTCGCCCTCGGCCCGGATGCGCGCCGCCTCCTCGTGGGCCACGTGGATCACCTGGGTGGCCCCCTCCTCCGCTCGGGCTTTCATGTCCCCGGCGGCATCGTGGGCGCTGCGCAGGACCCGCGTGGTCTCCTGACCGAGGGCAGCAGTCAGCGTGGCTTCGTCCATCTCGGGATGGGCTGCCTGCTCCTCGGCCCGGGCGAGCCGCCGCCGCAGGTCGTCCTCACGGTCGTAGAGGGTCTGGAGCTGCTCGGCCACGCTGTCGAGGAACATCCGAACGTCGGTCGGATCGAAGCCCTTCCGCACGGTGGGAAAGCTGCGCCGAGCGACCTCGTCGGCGGACAGCGAGGCCGAGTTGATCGAGGTGCGATGACCTTCCTGCATTGGATGAGATTATGCCGACCGCTCCGGCGCTGCTGTTTCGTTCACCCTGCCCCCGTTCAGTCCGACGCTCCGACCCTTGTCTCCTGGCGAGCGGTGATCGGCAGGAGCAGCGAGAACTTGGAGCCCCGTCCCGGGTAGGACTCCCACGCCACGCTCCCGCCATGCCCCTCGACGACCCGCTGGACCAGCGACAGTCCCAGCCCCAGACCTCCGAAGCGGCGGGTGTCGGAGCTGTCACCCTGCACGAACTCCCCGAAGGCCACGGTGGCTTCCTGCTCGGACATCCCCTTCCCATGGTCGGTCACTGAGATCTCCAGCACGCGACCGCCGCGGACCGTCCTGGCCATGACGATGACCTCGCCGCCGTCGGGCGAGAACTTCACGGCGTTGTCGACCAGCTCGTCGATCGCCAGTCGTACCCAGCGGCGATCGGCCACCACCGGGTCCAGATCCCGCTCCACCCGCCGACTGATCAGCCACGGGTCCTGGAGCCTCGTCTCCCAGACCGAGAGGACGTCGTCGACCAGCACTCGGACGTCCACCCAGTCGGGGCGCAACCGCAGCCGACCGGCCCCCGCGGAGGCGAAGAACTCGAGCCGCTCCACCACTCTGAGCAGGCGTTTCGACTGCTCGAGGATCTCCCCGTGCCAGACGCGCGCCTGGTTCGGCGGGACGGTCTTTCGAGCCATGAGGTCGCTGAACCCCATGATGCCCGTGAGGGGGGTGCGCAGCTCGTGGCCGACCCGGGACAGGAACTCGGTCTTCATCCGCTCGACCTCGTGCTCCCGGCGCAGGTCCCGGAGCACGAAGACGGCGCCGGCGCCGCCTGGTCCCTGACCCCGGAGCGCCCCGGCGGACACCGCCACCGGCACCAGGCCCCGGTCTCCCAGCTGTAGCCAGCACTGCGTGCTCCATCGTTGGTCGGGCGGTCGCCGCAGGTAGGCGGTGAGATCGGCGCCGTCTTCTCCCACCAAGGTGATCACGTCCTCCACGGGGCGACCCCGAGCCACGCTGTCGCTGACGAGGACCAGCTCCTCGGCGGCCTGGTTGAAGTCGGTGATCATGCCGGCGGAGTCGACGGCGACGAGTGCTTCGCCCATGCCCGCGACGACGGCCTCGAGGCGACCGCGGAGGCGACTCTCGTCCTGGGCCGCGTCGCGCAGCGCCGTCGTCTTGTCGTCGATGGAGGCGGCCATCGAGTCGAACGCCGCTCCCAACCTCCCCACCTCGTCCTCCGAGCTGACCTTGGCCCGGACGTCGACGTCGCCACGGCGGATGGACTCGGCTGCCGTGGTGAGCCGCCGGAGGTCCGAGCCGACCCGGTCTCCCACCAGCGACGCCAGCAGGAGGGCGAGGAGCGTGCCACCCAGGGCGATGATGAACAACGTGCGGAAGAGGTCGTTCTGGGTCTGGTCGACGACCGTCGTGGGGGTGGAGGAAAGAAACGCCATGACCGGCCTGTTGTTGGTCGCGGCCACTGACTGGCCGGCGACGAAGCGGCCCTCGACGGTCGCCGACGTCACCGCACCGCTGCCGGAGAGCACCTGGGCGGCGACGCCCTGCACGGAGTCGAACGCCGGGTTCCAGCCTCCGGCGCTGCTGAGGACGCTGGTCGGCCCGACGAGGGCCAACGAAAGGGTGGGATCGTCCACCCGCAGTTGCTCCAGGTAGCCGCGGTCGAGGGCCCGGACGGCGATCGCCACGCCCATCACTCGCGCCGTCCCTGGTAGGCCGGGTCCGCGTGCGATCACGACGTAGGGATAGGCGCCCACGGCGATGGCCTGGCCTCCCACGATGGCCGCCGTGCCGGTCGAGAGCTGGGCGGCGACGGCCTGGGCAACGGCAGGAGAGCTCGAGAGCGCGTCGGCGGCGCCGGGACCGAGGGCGGCGCCTAGGTTCGCCGACGACGCCACCACCCCTGCCCCGGGCTGGACCCACGCCACCTCCACCCCGGCCGGCACGGCGGAGGCGGAGATCGTCGCCAGGGCATCGCGCACGCAGCTGGCCACGACCGTCTGGTCGGGTTGGACGCATTCGGAACGGCCGTTGACCGAGGCCCGTACGGAGGAACCCACCAGCACGGCCTCGCCCCGCAACTGCTCGGGGCTGTTCGACGTCTGGGTGGCGCCGGAGGAGGCGCGTCCGTCGAGACGACGGAGGGCGTCGTTGCGCACCGTCGAGGAGACGACCTGGGACAGGGCCAGCGAGAGGATGAAGACGAGAACGAGCAGGGTCGCGGCAGCGGTGGCGGCCACCCGGGCGGCGATGGCCCGGCGGCTGGCCGCGACCAGGGCGATGCCAAGGCTCAGGGCTCCGGCAGCGAGGAGGCCGTCGGCAACCTGGCCGGACGTGCCCCGAAGCACGGTGGCCGCGCCCGCCAGCCCGACGCCCAGCCACACGAGCGCCTGGGACACCTCGCCTGGCCGCCACCGAAGGGACCCGATGAGGATCAGGACGAGGCCCGCGCCGCGGAGCCCGCCGACGACCGGATTGGTAGCCGGCTGTACGAGGAGGGAACCCGATAGGAAGGCGCCCGCTGCCAGCGCCGCGAAGCCCAGCCCGAGCGAGGCTCGGGCCCACCGCGACCGGCTCAGCAGCTCGGCTCTCAGCAGCACGAGGGCCACGCCGGCAGCAGCCACCAGAAAGATGGCGAACTGAGTGGCGAACTCGAACTGCGCGGGTACGGAACCCATGGCTCCTATCCCGTTGCCCCTCTCGGCGGCGGAGGAAGGTCGCTGGTGTTGCCTCCGTGGGTGCTCAAGGCAGTCAGCGCCTGGTCCAACGACGCGACCGGCACCACCTTCAGGTGACTCCCGGCATGTTGCATGGCCACCTTGTACTCGGGTGGGGGCACCAAGAACAAGGTGGCGCCGGCGTTGCGCACGGCGGCGGTCTTCTGGGCGACACCTCCGACGTCACCGACGCTTCCGTTGGTGTCGATCGTGCCCGTGGCGGAGACCTTCTGTCCCCCGGTGAGGTCGTCGGGCGTGAGCGCCTGGATGATGCCCAAGGTGTAGGCCAAACCGGCGGAGGGCCCACCGATCCCCTCGGAGTTGATCGTGATCGGGAAGGGGAAGTTGAACTGGGCATGGGTGGAGAGCGCGACGCCCATGTACGCGACCTGCTGACCCTGCTGCTGGCGGCCACCAAGGGTGATGCTCACGTCCCGAGGGGGAGCGCCTCCTCCGGGCTCCACGGTCAGGTGCACGACGTCGCCAGGGTGCTGGGCGTGGGTGATCGCAACGGCTTGATCGGCGGACGGCGTCGGTCGGCCGTCGATGGCGGTGATGGTCTGGCCGATCTGCAGCTTGCCGGCCGCGGGCGCCCCGCTCTGCACCTCGACCACGACGGCACCGGCGTCGGTCTCCGGAACGGGGTAGTTGAGACGGCGGAGCGCAGCCACCTGGGCCGCCTCCTTGGAGTCGTTCATCTCCAAGGTGTTCTGCACCTGCAGCTGGCTCGGCGGAGTGGAGCCGAGCACCTCCGCGGCCGGGACCACCGACACGTCGGAGCTCAGCTTGTCGGGCAGGTAGTCGATGGCTCGGACCTGGCTGAGGGAGACGGTGGTGAGGAAGACCTGGCCGGGGACGGAGTGGCTCTTGTCGGGCGGGACCTTGATCAGGTTGCCGACGGCCAGGGCGGAGCCTGGGGCCAAGGCGTAGTAGTCGAGCTTGATCGTCGTACCGGCGACCGCGGCTGCGACCAGCAGGACCACGAGGGCGAGCACCCATCTCAGCCAGCGTCGGCGCCGCCGAGGTTCGGAGCCAGCAGGCGAGGGGCCTGGTTGTACCATCGGATCGATCGTGCTCAAGTCTGGTTTGGATCCCTCTGCTCTGGGACTCCGGCGGGAACCTGCTTCGGTGCCGTCGTCCGTATCAGCCTGCCACGGAACGCAGGCCCTGCCGCCGCAGCCGGTGAGCTGAGCTCCCATGGCTCCTGTTTTCGATCAGGACTCGGGTCCGGGCGGTGAGAACCGCCCCGCCGGAGGCGCCCCGCCGGCAATGGCGGGCCGCGACGACAGCGGGCTCCAGAGCGAGGCCTCTGACGAGCGTCCCAGGCACCCGGATGGAACCGAATGCGTCAGCCCGGGGCCCGGTCTCGACGAGGGCGCCGCCAAATCGGAGGGCGCCGGCAAATCGGACGCCGCCGCCGGCCTCGATGGAGCAGGGTCCGGTGCGGAGCCGGCGGCAACTGCGGACGGAATGGGGGAGGGTGGGACCAGCTCCCCCGACCGCGTCGCCCTGACCGCGCCGATCGAACAGGATGGCGTCGAGCCCGAGACCGAATCGGCCCCCCCCGACACGGCCGAGCCAGCGGAGTCGCAGGCGACGGCCGAGACGGCACCAGCGGAGGGGGCAGACCCCGAGGCTCGTGCGGCGACACAGCCGGAGGCCGAAGACGAGGTGAAGGCCGAGCCGTTCGCAATACCGCTGCCACCGGCCCCGACGCTGGCGGCTCCTCCGTCTGGGGAACTCGCGCCGACAGCCCCACCCGGGCCGGCGCCAGTGCGACCCCCGCCCGCGTCGCCGGCCGCGTCGCCGGCGGCGCCGCCCGCCGAGCCGGCAGCGGCGCCCTCGTCCGCCGGGCCTGCCCCTTCCCAGGTCGCTTCACGACCGCTCGCGCCAATGGGGCTGAGCGACCAGATGGCGAGCTGGTTCCGGGAGCTCGCCCGCTGGCCCTCGCCGGTCCGAGCTCACCCCGACCAGCGGATGTCGTCCCTGGTCATGCTGGTGGCAGTGGCGGTCACGGTCGGCATCGTCGGTGCCGGCGTGCTCGTGGCGCTGGTCTTCATCTTCATCGGGGCGTTCGGACATGGGTAGGGCGGCCGAGGGCGGCGACGCCGAGATCGCCGTCGCCGAGGCCCGGTCGCGGCGGCTGGTGACGCTCGCCGGTCACACCGGTGACGAGGAGGCGGCCCGGACCCTCCTCACCGACGCCGCGCCGGGAGTACGCTCCGCTTCACTCGGCGCTCTCGCACGCATGCGCCGGTTGGCGGCGAGCGACCTCGTGGACGCGCTCGCTGACCCGGCACCGGGTGTCCGCCGGCGGGCATCCGAGCTCAGCGTCGGACTTCCCGAGGTCGACATGCAGCCGATGCTCGCCGACCCCGATCCCTTCGTCGTCGAAGCCGCGGCGTGGGCGATCGGAGAGCGCAGCGACAGTGCCGCGACTGCCGCCGTGGCCCGAGTCGCAACCGAGCACGCCGACCCGCTGTGTCGGGAGGCCGCCGTCGCCGCGCTCGGTGCCATCGGCGACGACCGGGGGCTCCCAGCCATCCTGGCTGCCCAAGCGGACCGCCCTGCGGTCCGTCGCCGGGCCGTCATAGCCCTGGCTCCCTTCCAGGGCCCCGCCGTCGACGCTGCCCTGGAGCGCGCTCGAGAGGATCGTGACTGGCAGGTGCGCCAAGCGGCGGAGGATCTGCTCGAGGCGCCCACCGGGCGGTGAGCCGGGATCGGCTGCGCCGGTCGGTCAGCGCTCCGAGCTGATGAACATGGCCTTCAGCGAGTCGAAGGAATCGAGGCACCGCCCGGCCCCCACGACCACCGTCTCGAGCGGCGTGTCCACGAGGTGCACCGGCAGCGCCGTCTCGTCGCTGAGTCGACGGCTCATGCCCTGCAGCAGTCCACCGCCGCCGACGAGGTGGATGCCCTGGAGGATCAGATCCTGCGCCAGCTCCGGCGGCGCCTGACCGAGACACCGGAGCACCGACTCGGCGATGGCTCCGACGGGCTCCTCGATGGCCTGGCGGACCTCGCTCGGCGAGAGGATGACCGTCTTCGGCAGTCCGGACATGAGGTCCCTTCCCCGCACCTCGGCCTTGATCTCCTCCTCCATCGGGCACGCCGAGCCGATCGCCATCTTGATCTCCTCGGCGGTCCGTTCGCCGACGGCGATGCCGTACTCCCGGCGGATGTAGGTCTGGACGGCGGCGTCGATGTCGAAGCTGCCGACGCGGATGGCCTGAAGGGACACGATGCCCCCCAGGGCGATCACCGCGGTCTCCGTCGTGCCACCGCCGATGTCGACAACCATGTTGCCAACGGGCTCGTGGATCGGCAGGCCAGCACCGATGGCGGCAGCCATGGGCTGTTCGATGAGGTAGGTGCCGGCAGCGCCGGCTCGCTTGGCCGCCTCTTCCACCGCCCGGCGCTCGACGGCGGTGATAGCCGAGGGCACGCAGATCAGCACACGCGGCCGGTTGAACCGCGACGCCCCTGCTCGGTGGATCAACAGCCGCAGCATGCGCTGGGTGATGTCGAAATCGGTGATGGCACCCTGTCGCAAGGGACGAACGGCGACGATGTAGCCCGGCGTGCGCCCGATCATGTTCCACGCCTCGTGGCCCATGGCCAGCACGTCCTGGGTCCTCGAGTTGAGGGCGATGACCGTGGGCTCGTTCATCACGATGCCGCGCCCGCGGCTGATGACGAGGGTGTTCGCCGTCCCGAGATCGATGGCAAGGTCCCTAGCCAGGCCACGCCCTCCGATGCCGTCTTCCCTTCCGGGACCCTACATCCTCAGGGGCCAGGGCTCGCAGACCCCGGGAGAACTCCTCTACGCCGGACTCCACCGACGTTGGGCGCCTTCCACGGGCGGCCATGACGAGCGAGACGAGCAGCACCAGGACCACCGGCACCGCCACATACAACAAGTTGGTCACTTCACCGCTGCTCCCGCTCCCCCCACGATCTCAGGCCCGTTCCACCACACCGATGACATCACGTGCGTCGGAGCCCCACTCGACACCTCCCGACCAGCTCTCACGCTTCCAGATTGGGACCGTCGCCTTGAGCGTATCGATGCAGAACCTCGCAGCGGCGAACGCCTCGGCCCGATGCGGGGTGGACGCCACCACCAGCACCGACGCCTCGGTGACGGAAAGCGGGCCCACGCGGTGCAGCAGGACGACGCGGCCGAGGCGCTCCCAACGCTCCCGAGCCGCCCTGGCGATGGCGCTCAGTCGAGGCTCCACGTGCTCGGCGTAGGCCTCGTACTCGATGCCGGTCACCCCGGGACGGCCCTCGGCGTGATCGCGCACCGTTCCCACGAAATTGACCACCGCGCCGCACTCAGGTCGCACGGCCCACTCCAGCGCCGCCTCCAGGGGAAGATGGCCCTGAGTCAGGCCCACCCAATCGTCGCCACTCGTGGGCGGTTTCACACCATCATGGTACGGCCCTGGCGGTGGGAGGCGATGCCTCATCGAGGCATCTCATCGATATTCTCGACTTCATGACCGTCGAGAGCGGCGATTTCGACGAGGATCGCGACGGTCCCGAATCGCCGGAGGACCCGCCCAACCGCCCATGGCTCCCACCGGAGGACCGGCTCTGGCGCCACCCGTCCGAGCTGCGGAGCTCGGGCGCACCGGGCGCGGACGTTCCCAGCGGTCAGGCCCGGGGGCGGCGGCTGCCGGGAGGTCCTCTGTGGACGCGAGCCCTGTTGGGCGGCGTGGTGGGCGCACTCGTCGCCACGGGCGTCATCGCGGGAGTGAGCTCGCTCGGTCCGGCCACCACCGCCAGCCACATTGGCGCCGGCCAGACAGGTAACCCAGTGACCACTGCAGCCGCTCTCGTGCCCGCGCAGACCCACGCGTCCATCAACGCCGGTCCCAGCCTGATGGGAATGGTGGCGAAGGTGGCTCCGTCGCTCGTCGTCGTGGACGTGGCGACCGGGAACGGTCACGTGCGCGGATCAGGGCTGGTGTTTCGTAGCGACGGCATGATCCTCACCGTGGCCCGACTGCTCGCCGGGGCAGTGGGCATCAGCGTGATCACCTCCAACGGCCAGGAGGAGACGGCCTCGGTCGTCGGCGAGGACGCCGACGACGGCGTCGCGGTCCTCCGGGTAGGTCATCAGCTCCCCAGCGTGAGCCTGGCTCAGAGCGAGGCGCCGACCACCGGCCAGCTGGCCATCGCCGTCGGCGCCAGCGGCCCGGCGGGCTCGCCGCCGGCGGTCGCCGTCGGCACGATCCGGGGAGTGAACCGGCAGGTGCAGGTGAACGACGGCCCGCCCCTGCTCGACGCCATCGATACCGACGCCCCGGCGGGACCGACGCCGGGCGGCGCGCTGCTCGACCAGTCCGGGAACGTCGTCGGCATCACCACCGAGTCCAGAGACGACGGTGGGGGCGCGCACTGGTTGGCCACGCCGGCCGCGGTCGTCGACGACGCCGCTCACCAGCTGGCCACGACGGGCAAGGTCGTGCACGCGTGGCTCGGCATCTCCGCCGATGACCAGGTCCCCCCGACCACGGGCGGCAGCGCCCCGGCCGGGGTCCAGGTACTGACCGTGCAGAGCGACAGCCCGGCCGCGGCGGCGGGGCTGGTGCCGCAGGACATCATCGACGCCGTGGACGGTCAGCCAGTGCCGTCGATCCTCGACCTGCAGGGGGCGTTGCGGCTGCACCGACCGGGGGCTCCGGTCGTGCTGGACGTGGTGCGCAACGGCGGACACTGGCCGATGCACGCGACGCTCGGCTCCGCGGCCGCCTAGCCGGCCCGGCAGGCCGGTCCGACAAAGATGGCCACGGGCTTGGCGCAGCGCTCGACCCGCATAGCATTCGACTGGTGAGCACTCCCTCGCCCTTCGGCGGTGGCAACTTCTTCGAGAACATGCTGGGGGATCTGCTCAAGATGCTCGCCACGCAGGGTCCGGTGCACTGGGAGCTGGCTCGCCAGGTCGCCCAGGGTGTCGCCAGTGGTGGCCAGCCCGAGGCCAACGTGGAGCCGCTGGAGCGGATCCGCCTTGAAGAGCTGGTCAGGGTGGCCGACCTCCATGTGGCTGACGCGACAGGGCTCTCGACGACCGTGAGCGGCCGGGTCATCACCATCCAGCCCGTGACGCGGGCCGAGTGGGCCTGGCACACCCTCGAGGCGTGGCGCCCCCTGCTCGACTCGTTGGCACGGTCCCTGTCGGGCACGCCTGATGACACCGCCGGCCCGGGAGGCCGGCCTGATGACACAGGCGGCCCGGGAGGCCGGCCCGAGGACACCGCCGGCCCGGGAGGCCGGCCGGAGGGCACCGCCGGCCCGGGCGAGGAGATCGGCGGGCGGGGCCCGAGCGGGCCGGGTGGGCCCGAGGACCCCCACCCGATGCCCGGTTGGGATCCCGGTCCCGACCAGGACCCGACAGGGTTCCTGGGCCAGCTCGGACAGGTCATGGGCCCCACGCTCCTCGGCCTGCAGTTCGGCGCCATGGTCGGCCATCTGGCCGAGCGGGCCATGGGTCAGTACGACCTTCCCATCCCTCGCCCGCCCTCCGACCAGCTGATGATGGTGCCCGCGAGCATCGCCGCCTTCGCCGGCGACTGGAGCCTGCCGCTGGACGACGTGCGCCTCTGGGTGTGCCTCAGCGAGGTGACCCACCACGCCATCCTGGGTCGTGCCCACGTCCGGGCCCGGCTGCAGGAGCTCCTCGAAGGCTACGCCGGCGGCTTCCAGCATGATCCCAGCGCCCTCGAGGACCGCCTGTCGGACATCGACCCCACGAACCCCAACTCCCTACAGGAGGCCCTGGGTGACCCGACCGCGCTCCTGGGCGAGCTGCAGACGCCGGCGCAGCGCCAGCTGTTGAGCCAGCTGGAAGCGCTCACGGCAGCCATCGAGGGCTACGTCGACCACGTCATGGACTCAGTCGGACAACGGCTCATCAGCTCGTACGGGTCGCTCACCGAAGCGCTCCGCCGGCGCAGGGTCGAACGGGGCGAGGCGGATCGGTTCGTCGAGCGCCTGTTCGGCCTGGAGCTCGGCCAGGCCCAGTTCGACCGGGGTGCCGCCTTCGTGAAGGGCGTCGTCGAACGCGGCGGCGAGCAGGCCCTGGCTCAGCTCTGGACCTCAGCTCGCCACCTCCCAACTCCCGCGGAGGTGGACGCCCCGGGCCTGTGGCTCGAGCGCATCAGCATCCCCACCGACGACGACTGAACGCGCGACCTCGATCGTTCCTGTCGCGGCTCACAGGACGATGATGCGGTGCTCGGCGACCCGCCCGTCGGCCAGAGCCAGCCAACCCATGGTGTGCGACGGTTGTCGCCGACGCTCGGTGGGCGAGCCGGGGTTGAACAGACGCTGACGGCTGAGGCCGATCGTGTCGACGGGTTCGTGGCTGTGGCCGAACACCACCACGTCAGCGGCGGGAAACTGCCGCCGCAACCTGGCCTCTCGGCCCCGGCGGGGGCCGCTGTCGTGCACCATGGCGACCGACACACCAGCCAGGTCCATCAGCTGGGTGCCGGGCAGCACCCCGGCCAGGTCGCCGTCGTTGTTCCCCAGCACCGCGTGGGTCGGGGCCAGGTGTCCGAGCTCGGTGAGCAGGTCGTGATCGACCACGTCGCCGCCATGGAGGATGACGTCCGCCCGCTCGAGCACGGCGTAGGCGGTGGCCGGCAGGCGGCGTCGCCCGCCGCGGCGGATGTGAGTGTCGGCCAGCACGGCGACGCCCAGCGCGCTCACGACCCCGAGGCGGCCAGCCCTCCCGGCCACTCCTGGCCTGGCCGCGTGAGCTCCTTCTCGAGGAAGGCGGCGACGTCGGTCTCGCCTGCCGCCCGGATCCCCACGATCGGCGTCACGGCGACGATGCCTCGGCCCACGATCGCGGTGTCGCTGTCCGGATCCAGCTCGACGTCGGTGTCCCGCAGCTCGATCTGGAGCTTCCCCCGTCCGGCATCGGTGATGGCGCTGCGAACGGTCCCGAAGGACGCCAAGGGAGCCACGCGCACGCCCGCGAGATCCGACATGGCCATGTTGGGCACGTTGAGGTTGACAACCGTGGCCTTCGGGGCGTCGATCAGCCACCTCGTCGCCAGCACCGCCATCCGGGCGGCGGTAGCCCAGTGGATCTCCTCGCCGACACCCGTGCTCACGGCCAGGCCGGAGATGCCGAAGTTGGCCGCCGTGAGCGCGGCGCCGACGGTCCCCGAGTGCAACGTCGACCGGCCTGTGTTGTGTCCGGGATTGATGCCCGAGACCACGAGCTCGGGCGGAGTCCCAAACCCGCCCAGGCGGGCCAGCAGGACGATCAGCGCCGGCGGTCCGTCGACCCCCAGGGCCTCCAGCCCCTGTGCACCGGGCAGGGAGACGGACTCATAGGAGATCCCTTCGTTCTGGGCGACGGGGCCGATCGCCGAGCTGCTGCCGCTGCGGTCATCGAGCGGCGCCGCTACCAGGAGGTCGTGTCCGTCCTCGGCCATGGCAGCGGCGAGCGCCGCCAGGCCGCGGCTGCCGACCCCGTCGTCGTTGGTGACCAGTACGCGCATGTCGAGGGGGATCTGAGGCCAGCTACGCCTGTTCGTCCATCTCGTCGACCTCGGGGATGCCGAGATCCCAGTCGAGGAGGAGGTTCTCCCGCTCGGCGTCCCGAACCACCCGCTCCCGGTTGCGGCGGAATTGGGGGTCGTGGGGAGGAAGCAGCACCAACCGGGCCAGCGTCCGCTGCCGGAACTCCTCGATCAGGGCGCGATCGCCGAAATCGGACTGCACCTCCCAGTGGGGGGCGACCGGACCCAGGTAGACCACCCGAACGTGCCCCCGGGGAGGCTGCGGTGCCTCCAGATCCTCGGGCAGCTGCGACATGATCTCCTCCTCGGCGTCGTCACCGCCGGCCTGCCTCTCCGGCCGGCCAGGCGGTTGGCTCCAGGTTAGTGGGGCGCCATCCCGGGGCTCGTCGGCGACGTACTCCACCCCGAGGAACCAATCGGCCCTTCCCAGCGTTGAGGAAGAGACGGAGGTGACATGGACACCGAATGGATGACAGCGGGCAAGTGCCAGGACATGGCCCCCTCGGTCTTCTTCCCCAACGATGGTGTGGGGGTCGAGGTCGCACGCCGCATTTGCGCTGACTGCCCGGTCAAGGCTCCGTGCCTGGAGTACGCCCTGCTCAACCGGATCGACCACGGCGTCTGGGGCGGGGCCTCGGAGCGTGAGCGCCGGCGGATCGCCCGGCGGCGGAGGCTCGAGACGGTCACTGACTCCCGCTGAGGGTGTCGACGACCTCGCGGGATAGCGACCTGAGGTGTCCCAACAGGCTCAGCTGGTGAGGCTGGGGAATCGAACGGGCGGCGGCCTGCACATCGGTGGAGGGTCCGTCGCCGATCGCCGTCAACACGGTCGGTCCGTCCTGCCAGGTGACTACCTCGCCTCCCGCCCACTGGTAGCTGCGCCTCGATCCCGAGAGATGGCCCGGCTGCTCGAAGACCGACAGCCCGTGGACGCCGTCGCTGTAGACGACCCGCAGGCCACCGGCAACTGACTCGGTCTGCACCCGCCTGTAGCCGTCGGCCAGCCGTGTCGGCGCCGAGTACTCCTCCGACAGCCGGGCGGGGGCGGCCTTGGCGGTGGACCGGGCCGTTGAGCGGACGGGAGCGCCCGGCGCGTGGGTCAGGCGCAGGGTCAGATCGTCGAACTTCATCGACCGCACCACCGAGCCGTTGCTGTCGAGCTCAGCCCGGGCGAGGACCAGCCCCGTGGCCTGGTCCACGGCGAGGGTCTCCCTGGATCCGGCGGCCGACGAGATCTGCATCACCGTGGTCGGCCGGCCAGCGACCACCGGCCCATTGGCCTCGGTGGCGTGGTACTTGCCCGAGAGCGAAGGCAGCGGCCCCACCTCGGCGGGCCACTCCACACCCTGCGGTCCACCCGGTCCGCCGATGCGAACGACGCCGCCGGCGCCCTGCACCGGGAGCCGAGTGGTGTGGACGCCCGACCGGTCGACCCAGCTGAACTGCACGAGACCATCGAAGTCGAGTCCCTCGAGGCGCCCGTCGGGGCTCACGGCGTCGCTGCCTGCCGGCCCCGCGGAACCGACAGAGCCGACCGAACCGACAGAGCCGGCGGACGCGCCGGCGTCCACCACCCCGGCGGCGACCACGGCGGCGGTGGGAATCGCCACGATGGCGCCGGTCAGGACGAGGACGACCCTGCCGACGCGCCGACGGGTCATGTCAGCGACCGGTGCCCGACGGGACCCCGACGGGCGCCATCTCGGAGATGGGGTCGGGGCTCGGGGTCGACGTGGCGTGGATGCGCTCGAACTGGTTGACGGGCGGAGTGACGCTCTGGCGAGGCGGGCTCAAGGCGAAGACGAGCGCGGCCGCGACACCGGCGATCACCGACGCGGCGGCGACGAGCAGCGTCAGCCGCCGGTGGCGACGCAACAAGCTGGGGACGAAGCTCTCGGGCGGCCTGGGCGCCTCCAGGCCGCGCAGCAGCTGGCGCGTCCGCTCGATCTCAGCGAGCTCCCCCGCGCAGGCCTCGCACTCCGCCAAATGGCGGCGGGCGGCGGCCGTCTCGTCTGCCGAAAGCTCCCCGTCAAGCAACGAGCTGAGCCGATCGCCGAGATGGCCGTCCATGGGCTCGCCGGCGGGGCGCTCCCAGACCGAGCGGTCGCCGGGGGGGGTCACCCCGCTCACGAGAGCGCCTCCCGCAGCAGGGCCCGGCCCCGATGGATCCGGCTGCGCACGGTGCCGAGCGGGATCCCGAGGGCCTCGCTGATCTGCTCGTAGGACAGTCCCACGACGTCGCAGAGGACCACCGCGACACGGAACTCCTCGGGCACCCGCAAGAGGGCCTGCTCGACATCGGCGGGCAGCGCCTCGGCCATCATCGCCTCGTCTGCCCCCGGTGATGTGCCGAATGCGCCGTCAGGCTCGTCGCCGAGCGATTCCACCGGGCGCCGACGGCGCCGGCGCACATCGTCGAGAAAGGCGTTGGTGACGATGCGGCTCAACCATCCCTCCATCGAGCCCGGTCGATACGTGCGCAACCCTCTCCGGACCCGCAACAGGGTCTCCTGGACAAGGTCCTGGGCATCATCGGGGTCTCCGGTCAGGCGATAGGCGATCGTGTACAGAAACCGGCCGTAGGTGCGCGCCACCCCTTCCCAATCAGGGACCGGCTCGGTCTCTCCCACAGGAACGCCGGGAGAGGACCCACTGGTTCCCGGGGGCGAGCTGGGGTCTGAACACGGGGAACCTCGGTCACCGCCGCCACCTGCTCTGATGTCCTCACGCTAGTGTCCCTCGACGGGCTGGTGCTGGAGTGGGTCCGCTGTTGGAGTGCGTGATCAACCTGAGCGAGGGGCGTCGAGGCGACGTCATCGCTGGCATCGCCGCCACCGCGGGTCCGAGCCTGCTCGACGTGCACAGCGACCGACACCATCACCGGTCGGTGCTCACGCTCGGCGGACCCGATGTCGTGGAGGCGGCGCGCGCCGTCAGTGCCCGCGCCGTCGACGAGCTCGACATCACCGACCACCAGGGCGCTCATCCCAGACTGGGAGTCGTCGACGTCGTGCCCTTCGTCCCGCTCAGCTCGCTCACGAGCGAGCATTCGACCGACCTGGCCGACGCCATCGCCGCCAGGGACCGCTTCGCGGTGTGGGCGGGGCGCGACCTGGCGCTCCCCTGCCTGCTGTTCGGCCCGGAGCGCTCGTTGCCCGAGGTGCGCCGGGGGGCATTCCGCGCCCTTCGGCCGGACACGGGTCCGGCGACGCCACACCCGACGGCCGGAGCCACCGCCGTCGGCGCCCGTGGCCCGCTCGTCGCCTACAACCTGTGGTTGGTAGAGCCCGACGTGTCCCTCGCTCGAGAGCTCGCCGCCGAGCTTCGCACGCCGGCCGTCCGCGCCCTCGGTCTCGAGGTCGGTGCTCGCGCCCAGGTCTCCTGCAACCTCATCGACCCGCTCCGTGTCGGGCCAGCCGCCGTGTTCGACGCCGTGGCCCGCCGGGCCGAGATCGACCGGGCCGAGCTGGTCGGCCTGGTGCCCGCTGCCGTTCTCGCCGCGACTCCGGCTCGCCGCTGGAGCGAGCTGGACCTGGATACGTCGCGGACAGTCGAAGCCCGCCTCGAATCAGCGCGGATCCGCTGATCGGGGGCCCAGGGTCAGGCTGAAGACTTCGACAGCGCCGCCGCCTGCCGCAGGCTCAGGGCCCGCGCCCGTCGCACCCGGCGCCGCTCCCGCTCGCTCATGCCCCCCCAAATCCCGAACTTCTCGCCGTTGGCCAACGCGTACTCGAGGCAGTCCTCGCGCACAACGCAACCTCGGCAGACCTCCTTGGCCTCTCGGGTCGAGCCGCCCCGTTCCGGAAAGAACAGGTCGGGATCGACACCCATGCAGTTGGCTTGTGCCTGCCACCCACTTTTTCCCTCGTCGAGCAGCTGCAACAAACTCTCCATCGGCACACCTCCCCTCGTCGGCGTGTCGCACCGATGTAATTACATTCGTGTCATCATGCTCCTTCGGGCGCGCCTGTGCAAGGGGGTCCTTGGCGGAGAGAGGGCGGCGAGCGAGCTTCGGGAAGCTCAGGCCGTGCGTCCGGCCCGGCCTCGCATGGCCCGCTTCTGCTCGATGAAGTCGACCAGGACGTAGTCGCCGAGGGTCTCGGGGGTGGTGAAGAAGGCCCGCCCCTGGTTGAGCCGAGTGAGCTTCTCGACGAAGGTCTTGAGGTATCCGGTGGCATCGAGCATGAACGTGTTGATCCTGATGCCATCCCGAGTACACCGAGCGACCTCGGTGAGCGTGGCGTCGACCGTCTCGCGCACCGGGGGGTAACTGAAGAAGACCTCGCCGTCAGCCATCAGATGGGCCGTCGGCTCACCGTCGGTGATCATGATGATCTGCTTGGTCCCCGTCTGGCGACCGAGCATGCGCCGGCTCAACAGCAGGGCATGCTGCATGTTCGTGCCGTAGACGAAGTCCCAGGAGACCTCCGGAAGCTGTTGAGGCTTGAGCTCCCGGGCCACCTCGCTGAAGCCGACCAGTCCCAGGTAGTCCCGGGGGAACTGGGTGGAGATGAGCGAGTGCAGGGCCATCGCCACCTTCTTGGCGGCGAGGAAGTTGTCCCGCATCGGCATCGACAGCGACAGGTCGACCATGAGGACCGTTGACGACCGGGTCAGGTTCTCGGTGCGCTCGACCTCGAAGTCGTCCGGCGTGAGGCTGACTGGCGTCCCGCCCCCATCGCGCTGGATGGCGTTGCGCACCGTGCGCTCGATGTTCAGGTTGAACGGATCGCCGAACTCGTAGGCCTTGGTCTCGTAGGCCAGCTCCTGACCGACGCCCGACCGGTCCATCTGGTGGCGGCCCAGACGGTCCTTGGCCAGCTTGGAGAACAGGTCGGACAGGGCGTTCTGCCCGATCTTGCGCATACCCCTGGGCGTCAGCTCGTAGCGGCCCTCACGCTGCTCGATGAGCCCCGCCTCCTCGAGCATCTTGGCCAGCTGGCTCAGGCGGTCGAGCGAACGGGCGGCGTCCTCGCCCAGCAGGTCCCGCGCCCGGTCCACGTCCGCATCGGCCAGCGCTCCCGGGCTCGACGCCGACCGGAGGAGGTTCTCGAGCTGGTCGATGTCGCCGAGCCGGTCCATCAGCTGGGCGGCCTCGGCGAACCCCAGCGGATCGGAGCCGCTGAACGAGTAGCTCCGTCCCCACCCGGCGTCCGGAAACGCGCCCTGGAGGTTGTGGGCCAGGCGATCGACCTGCCAACGCAGGTCGAGATCCTCGAGCAGCTGCTCCGCCAGGCCCTGGAGCTGCGCCCGCTGCTCGGGGGTCATCGAGTTGAGCATGGCCTGCATGGCGGCCATCTGCTCGGCCATCTGCTCCAGCAGCTCGTCCAGGTTCTGAGGATTGCCGGGGAAGAAATCGCCGAAGCGCTGCATGAACTGCTCGAAGCTGGGGTCGGTGGGCTCGCCGCGCTCCCGCTGCTCCAGCATGCGGTTCAGGGCATCGAACATGTCCTTCATCCGCTGCATCTGCTCGGGGGTGGTGCTCTGCATGGCCCCCGACATCTGGTTGAAGTAGCTCTGCATGAGCTGCTGGCGCAGCTTGTCCATGAGCTGGTCGAAGCGCTCCCTGGCCTCCGAGGAGGTGAACTCGTACTCCTGGAGGGACCGAACCTGCCCGGCCAGGTCGGGAGGCATGAGGTCGAGCTGGAGCCGGCGCTCGTCGGCCACCTGGTCGGTGATCTCCTGGCGCCGCTCGTCACCCGAAGCCCGCGCCTCCTCCCGCAGCTCCTCGATGCCCGCGCGCTCGGTGTCCATCACATCGCGCAGCTCCTGGGCGATGTCGTCGTAGACGCCGCCGAGGTCGTAGCGCTCCAGCTCGTCACGGCGTCGCCGCCTAAGACGCTCGAGCAGCTCGCGGACCCCCGCCACCCGCTCCTGGTTGCGATCGCGGAACCCCGACTGCAGCATGCGGCGCAGGGCGGCGTTGAGATCGCCGTGGTACAGGAGGTCGTCGGTGATCTCCGAGAGGACGTCTTCGGCACCCAGGTCGAATCCGACCTGGGTGCCGTCCCAGCGGCCGTAACGGTAGGCCCAGGGCACCCGGTCAGCCCCGTCCCCGATAGGTGGCGCGCCCGCCCACGGCATCCTTGTTGAGCCGTTTGGACAGATGGAGGCCCTCGAGCACGAACTCCATGGCGCTGGCCACGGCGGCAGGCGTCTCGCTCCCCGCCAGCGCCATGACGGGGGCCTTCAGCCCCGGCATGTGGGCGAGCGTGTCGACGTAGGCGGCCGAGCTCACGTCGTCGCCTGTGTGGACCACGGTGCCGTCCTCGAAGGCCTGCACGACGTCCCGGTACTGCTCCGTGGGGCAGCGCTGCTTGAACGTGCTCAGGACCGCCGCCTTGACCAGCCGCTCCACGACCTGGTCGTCTCGCCCCTCCTCCAGGGTCTCGATCTCGACCTTTCCGCCCGTGGAGGAGGCGAGCGCCTCGAGATCGCTGACCCGGGGGACCACGTCCGGCTCGCCGGAGCGGAGCGACCGCCGGGCGGCGTTGGCAACCAGGGTCTCGTAGTTGGTGATGCTCAACCGGACCGACACCCCCGAGCGCTGGTTGACGCTGCTGCTCCCGCGCGCCAACTGGCTGAGCCCGGCCACGATGTCGGCCATGAAGTCGGGGACCTGGATCCGCAGCCCGTCGCTCGCCAGCGGGCGGGCCTCCTGGTGCACGACCTCCAGCTCGGTGGGGAGGTCCAGCGGGTAGTGGGTGCGGATCTGGGCGCCGAAACGGTCCTTCAGCGGGGTGATGATCCGGCCCCGGTTGGTGTAGTCCTCCGGGTTCGCCGAGGCGACGAGCATCACGTCCAGCGGGAGCCGGATCTTGTAGCCCCTGATCTGCACGTCCCGCTCTTCCAGGACGTTGAGGAGGCCCACCTGGATTCGCTCGGCCAGATCGGGGAGCTCGTTGATGGCGAAGATGCCCCGGTTGGTCCGGGGAACCAGCCCGTAGTGCAGGGTGAGCTCGTCGGAGAGGTACCGGCCCTCGGCGACCCGGATCGGGTCCACCTCGCCGATGAGATCGGCGATCGAGGTGTCAGGTGTCGCCAGCTTCTCGCCGAAACGGACGTGGCGGTGGACCCAGTCGATCGGGGTGTCGTCGCCCCGCTCGGCGACCAGGTCGCGGGCATGCCTCGACACGGGGTGGTAGGGGTCGTCGTTGATCTCGGAGCCTGCGACGACCGGCAGCCACTCGTCGAGGAGCTCGACGAGGGATCGGATCATCCTCGTCTTGGCCTGGCCCCGCTCGCCCAGGAAGATCACGTCGTGGCCGGCCAGCATGGCGTTCTCGAGCTGGGGCAGCACCGTGTCGTCGAAGCCGACCACGCCCTCGACGAGCGGTCGGCCGGCGGCGATGCGGGCAATGGCGTTGCGCCTGACCTCCTGCTTCACGGGCACGGACACCCAACCGGACTCGCGCAGCTGGCCGAGGGTTGCGGGGCGGGAGCTCATGGCGGCAAGCCTAGGCCCGCCCGGGAGGCGGGCCCACCGCGGACGGGCCGCGGGGTTCACGCGCCCGAGCCGGCCCGGGGCCCGATTCGGACGCGCGTCCACACGCGCCCGGCTCTGTCAGGCCAGGGCCGCGCCGGGCGCCGATTTTTTTCTGGGGGCGTCACGGTGCGAAGATCGGGCTGAAACTCGACGGTCACAGCCCCGCCCAGCGAGGCGGCGCGACAACCGGGCCCGTCGTCCGTCAGTGGACACGGCGCCGGTCAGAGCCCACAGGAGACTGCGTGAGCACGGTGCAGGAGGCGACCGCCACCCCGGTCGCCATCGACGGCGTCCGCGGCGGGCCGCCGGTCAAGACCCTCAGGCGAGACCGGTGGTGGGTCGGCCCCGTTCTCACCGTGCTAGGGCTCAGCGGATTCGCGGCGATCAGCACCTGGGCGGCGCTGAGGGGCAACAACTACTACGTCGGTCCCCGCATGGGCCGCGACTACCTGTCGCCCTTCTACTCCCCCTGCATCGCCCAGATCTGCCAGTACAAGAACGACGCCATCGTCGGCCCCTGGTGGACATGGTCGCCGGCGATCCTCGTCCTGGTCTTCCCGTTGGGCTTCCGCCTCACCTGCTACTACTACCGCCGCGCCTACTACCGCTCCTTCTGGTGGGCGCCCCCGGCGTGCGCGGTGGCCGACGCGCGGCCCCGCTACACGGGCGAGACGCGCTTCCCGCTCATCCTGCAGAACATCCACCGCTACTTCTTCTACTTCGCCCTTATCTTTGCGGGCGTCCTCACCTGGGACGCCATCGCCGCCTTCCGCTTCCCCGGTGGCATCGGGGTGGCCCTCGGCACGCTCATACTCGTCGTCAACGCCGTGCTGATCTGGGGGTACACGCTCGGGTGCCACTCGTGCCGGCACCTCTGCGGGGGGAACCTCAACTCCTTCAGCAAGGCACCCATCCGCCACTGGCTGTGGCGCCATCTCAGCGTTCTCAACGGGCGCCACATGTTCTGGGCGTGGGCAAGCCTGATCTGGGTCGCGCTCGCCGACCTCTACATCTGGCTGGTGGCCATCGGCGCCTTCCACGACCCGAGATTCATCTGATGGCCGAGTTCGAGACCCACGAGCTCGACGTGCTGGTCATCGGGGCCGGGGGCGCCGGCCTGCGGGCGGCCATTGCCGCGTCGGCGGAGGGGGCCCGGACCGGCCTGGTGTGCAAATCGCTGCTCGGCAAGGCCCACACCGTCATGGCCGAGGGCGGCATCGCCGCGTCGCTGGGCAACGTGTACCCCGAGGACAACTGGATGGTGCACTTCCGGGACACGATGCGCGGAGGCAAGTTCCTCAACAACTGGCGCATGGCCCAGATCCACGCCCAGGAAGCGCCCGAGCGGGTGCTCGAGCTGGAGGAATGGGGTGCCCTGTTCGACCGCACCCCCGACGGCCGCATCCTGCAGCGTGACTTCGGAGGGCACCGCTTCGCCCGACTGGCCCACGTGGGGGACCGCACGGGCCTGGAGATGATCCGCACCCTTCAGCACCACTCGGTCCACCGGGGCATCGACGTGTTCATGGAGTGCACGATCATCCGCCTCCTCACCAGCGACGGCCACGTCACCGGCGCCCTCGGGTACTGGCGTGAGTCGGGACGCTTCGTCGTCTTCCGGTCCAAGGCGGCGATCGTCGCCACCGGTGGGGTGGGCAAGGCCTACAAGGTGACGACCAACTCCTGGGAGTCCACCGGCGACGGCCACGCCCTGGCCCTGTGGGC
>DATBBR010000152.1 GCA_036270875.1 Acidimicrobiales bacterium | reverse complement strand
CCAGCTGTCCAGCGGCCTTACGACGTTGGGCGGCAACTTGGCGACGGTCCCGACGTTGGGCCCCATCCTCAGCCAGATCGTTGACAGCGCCGCGAACGGCCAGCTCGTCAACGCGCCGCTCGGCACCTCGCACTCGTCCGTAACCACCAACGCCGGCACCGTTGTGTCGACTGCGACGACAGACGGCGCCACAATCAATCTGTTCACCCTCACGCCGGAAGTCGGCACGGTACCTATCGCGCCCAAACCTCTCCTCAGCCTCACACTGGCGTCAGCCACGGCGACGGCGACCTATCACCGCCACACAGGCAAGGCGACGGGCACCTTCGACCCGGCCCTGCTTACGATCACGCAGAACACGAACCTGCCAAGCGTGCCGCAGACGATCAAGGTTGTCCCCGGTCAGACAATCGATTTCCCGCCCGCCGGATCAGGGTCGCCCGTGACCCTCTTGAGCATCAAGGTGGGCTCGGGAAGCACCAAGACCAACCCCGACGGCTCGGTGTCGAGCGTGGCCGACGGTGTCTCGATCGTCGTGCTTCCGGGCCAGGCCAACGGCAAGGACGTGCTGGACCTTCAGCTGGCTCACGCCCAGGCGTCGGCCGGTGGGGCCCTGGCGACCGTCACCCCGGCACCGCACCCGCCCACGCTGCCCTTCACCGGTGAGCACCCGTGGATCCCCTACGCCGGCCTCGGCTTCCTCGGCGGGGCCCTGGGCCTCGGGTTCCTCGCCTACCGGGGCGGCTTCCGGTTCGGCTTCCGCCGGTCCTGAGCATCGGACCGGGGGGGACCGGATGCGCAGCCACGAGATGAGCCCATGGCCAGCCTGACCAGCTTTCTCAGGATCCACCGGTGGGCCCGGAGCGGGCTGTCCGGGCTGGCC
Organism: Acidimicrobiales bacterium; assembly: GCA_036270875.1. Lineage (NCBI taxonomy): Bacteria > Bacillati > Actinomycetota > Acidimicrobiia > Acidimicrobiales > Acidimicrobiales bacterium. The sequence goes on along the minus strand of DATBBR010000152.1, from coordinate 16,201 downwards.
GGGCTCTTCCTCCTGGCTGCCGTGGGACTGCTGGGCTACCCGATCTTCACCAACCTCTACCAGTCTCACGTCGAGGGTGACCTGGCGAACGAGCTTGCGAGCCCGAACACCCGGCAGGCCTACCTCCAGCACCGGGTCGCCATCGGGCAGAGCCTGACCCGGCTGCGGATCCCCAGCATCGGCACCAACGTCGTCGTGGTGGAGGGAACGACGGAGTCGGCCCTGCGGGCCGGCGCCGGCCACTACCCCGAGACCCCGCTGCCCTGCACGACCGGCAACGTCAGCATCGCCGGCCATCGCACCACCTACGGCAAGCCCTTCGCCGACGTCGACAGGCTGCGACCCGGTGACCCGGTCACGCTCCAGACTCCGGTCGGCTCGTGCACCTACACCGTGAGCCAGGCACCGTTCGAGGTGTCGCCCACCGACCTGTCTGTCGTCGCGCCCACGGCGACACCGACCCTGACCCTCACCTCGTGCACTCCCAAGGGCCTCGCTGTCAATCGGATCGTGGTCAAGGCGGTCATGAAGGGCGCCCCCGCCACGGCGGCCTGATGGGACGCACCCGGCTTGCCCTGGCCGCCGCCGCCGCTGCCCTGGCGGGTCTCGCCAGCGCAGCAGGCGCCTTGGTCGTCGCGGCCGCCCCAGCCGGCGCCTCACCGCCTCCGCAATCCGGCCCTCCGTTCCCGGCGATCAACACGCCGGCTCCGAACACGGTGGAGAAGAAGACGAGCATGCCGAGCGTCGACGGGACGATCACCCCGTCGGGTCGGGGTCAGATCACATCAGTGCTGATCTTCGCCAGCTCGCAGGCTGGCCGTACCACGTACTCGTTCCCAGCCGCGCCGACCAGGCCCTCGTCGGGACAGACGGAGTGGACCTTCTCGGGGACGCCACCCTCCACATCGAGTTTGGCGTGGAACGGCGCCTACCAGCTCTGGGCGACGGCGACCGAGGACGACCCGGGCACCGGCAGCCACTCGGGAACGTCACAGGCGGTCACCTTCTTCGAGGGCGTGCCGCCCCAGCCGCCCGCTGGCGTGTCGGCGACCAAAGATGCCAACGGGAGCGCGGTCACGGTGACCTGGCAGGCCAACCCGGAGCCCGACACACTCGCCTACCAGGTCCAGCGGGCATCCTTGAACGGCTCGAACTGGTCCACCGTCAGTCCGAGCAGCCAGGGCACCGACACCAACTTCCGCGACACGAGCGTCCAGTCGGGCAAGGATTACCAGTACCACGTCATCGCCGTGCGCTCCGGGGCTCAGTCGGGCCAGACGATCTCATCGGATCCGTCTACGCCGGCGAGCACCGTCGCCGCGCCCGCCGGCAGCCTCTTCGGACCGGGGGGCTCGGTGGCCGAGCTTCCGGCGGCCGTCCAGGCCATCACCGACCCCGTTGCTGGCCTCGTCCACCCCGGCCAGGGTCCGGGCCGCCCAGTCACGGGGTCGCCGACCGCCGGGGGCTACTCCAACCTCCCCTACGGCGGCCAGGCGGCGCTCACCGAGCCGGGTACGCCTGGGGCCCAGGACCCGAAGGGGCGATCGGCCGGCGCCAACATCGTCCGGACGGCGCTCTTCGTGGCCGCAGCCCTGATCCTGCTCGCCATCGCCGCCCACCTCATCCGGATGCGCCGGGCGGTCGACGACACGATGGCGCCCGTCGGGGTGGACCAGTGGGATCGCCACTCGGAGGGCGTCGACGAGACAGTCCAGATGACGACGGTGGGCAGCCGGCGGGGCGGCGCCGACGTCACCAGGGCCATGCGGGCCCAGCGGGACGGTCCCGGCCGCGCCGACGTCACCAGGGCGATGACGGCCCAGCGGCGGCGCTGAGCTCGCTTCACTCCCCCGGCGTGATGGCGACACGACCCACGCACTAGCTTGGTGTCCCAGGCATCGTGCCCCGTGAAGCGGCGCCCGAGGAGGACGCTTGGCCATGGATCTTGGCTTCGAGGTCGACCAGCGAGGCAACTACGCAGTGCTCGCGGTGCGCGGCGAGGTCGATGTGTACACGGCACCCCGGCTCCGCGAGCGGCTCATCGAGCTCGTCAGCCAGGGCAGCCATCAGGTGGTGGTCGACCTGGAGGGCGTCGACTTCCTCGACTCGACCGGTCTGGGCGTGCTCGTCGGAGGGCTCAAGCGCCTGCGGAGCCACGACGGGGACATGATCCTGGTCTGCACCCAGCCCCGCATCCTGAAGGTGTTCGAGATCACCGGCCTCACGAAGGTGTTCTCGATCCACGACACCGTCGAATCGGCTACGACCCCCTAGCCGTGGCGGCGGGCGAGGCGGTGCGGCCGCCGGGGTGGACCGAGGCAGACGTCGAGCTCGATATCCCCGCCCGCGCCGAGTACGTCTCTCTCGCCCGGCTTGTTGTGTCGTCGTTGGCCTCATCGAGGCGCGACCTGGCCGACGATCGGATCGACGACCTCAAGCTTGCCGTGTCCGAGGCCTGCACCAACGCCATCGAGGCCTACGAGCCAGCCGGCGAGGAGCGCGTCGTCCTGCGCTGGCGGGACGGACAGGACCGTTTCGAGGTCGACGTCCAGGACCACGGACCCGGCTTCGATCCGTCGACGCTGCCCGAGCGTCCCTCGGTGGCCGACCCCATGCGCCCGAACTACGAGCGGGGTCTCGGGGTTCCCCTCATGCGGGCCCTGGTCGACGAGGTCGAGTTCGCCTCGTCCGATGACGGCACCTCGGTGATCATGATCCTGTACTGCCCGCCCGTCGCGCCCGACGGCGAGTAGCGCCGAGAGCGAATAGCGCCGACAGCAGAGCGGAGAAGCGGCTCAGCCCGGGCCCTCACCCGCCGGCGAGGAGGGAGCGGACGACGTCCTCGGAGTCGGCCGTGACCAGGGCCAGGACCTCGTCGCCGGTATCGAGGACGGTGTCACCCCGGGGGACCACGACGTGGGTGTCTCGGACCACAGCGACGATGGTCGCGTCCCGCGGCACCTCCAAGTCGGCGATCGAGTAGCCGGCGGCGGGCGAGTCCTCGGCCAGCGTGACCTCGACCAGCCTGGCGCCGCCGCCCCTTCCCCCCTCCAGCTGGAGGAGGCGGACGAGTGATCCGACCGACACCGCCTCTTCGACCAGGGCCGTGAGCAGGTGTGGCGTCGACACCGAGACGTCGACACCCCAGGCCTCGCTGAACAACCACCGGTTCTTGGGATGGTTGACCCGGGCGACGACGCGAGGAACGGCAAACTCCTGCTTGGCCAGCAGGGAGATGACGAGGTTGTCCTCGTCATCGCCGGTGGCGGACACGACGACATCGGCATCGGCCATGCCGGCGGCGTAGAGAGACGACACCTCGCAGGCGTCGGCCGCCAACCAGTCGATGTCCAAGGTGGGGCGAAGCCGAGCCACGAGGTCCGGGTCCTGCTCGATGATGAGCACGTCGTGGCCGGCGGAGTGCAGGTCCGAGGCGATGAACGTGCCGACATTCCCCGCCCCGGCGATCATCACCTTCATGGGACCACCACGCTCACGTAGGCCCCTCGGGGCCGGCGAGGAGGCGACGCTCGAGCTCGTCGAGGCTGTCCTTGCGGGCGGCGATGTGCAGCAGGTCGCCCTCCTGGCCCACCACGTCGCGGGTGGTCAGGCGGGGCGTGCTGGCCCGGGTGACGGCGACCAGCCGCACCCGACCTTCGAGGTTGATCTGTTCGAGTCGCTGGCCCGCCCACTCATCGGGCAGGGCGCGCTCGACGAGCACGAGCTGGCCGCTGGTGTCGGTCCACTCGGTGACGCCGGCCTCGGGAAAGAGCCGGCGCATCACCTGCTCCGTCGTCCAGGTCACGGTGGCCACCGTCGGGATGCCAAGGCGCTGGTAGATGACGGCCCGGCGGGGATCGTAGATCCGGGCCACGACGTTCGCGATCTGGTAGGTCTCCCGGGCGATCCGGGCCGTGAGGATGTTCGAGTTGTCACCGCTCGTGACGGCGGCCACGGCGCCCGCCTCATGGATCCCGGCCAGCTCGAGGTGGTCCCGGTCGAAGCCGAAGCCCACGACCGTCCGCCCCGTCCACTCGGGGGGCAGGCGCCGGAGGGAGCGTGGGTCCTTGTCGATGACCGCCACGCTGTGGCCATCCCCCTCCAGCGTGATGGCGAGCTCGGACCCCACTCGCCCGCAGCCCACCACGACGATGTGCACGGTTACATGGAACACGGCCCCGCCAGGCTGCACAACTCTCCTGCTTCGTCGGTCGACGGTCCCGAGGTGGGAGAGGTGGCCGGGAAGTGTTTACTTGGACGCTGTGAGGAGCGCCACGCCCCGAATCGACCGCAGGGCCCCCGCCGCGCTCCCCACCCCGGAGTCGCTGGAGCTCCCCGAGTCTCTGGGCTATCGCATCAAGAAGCGGCTGCTGGGGCCACCACTGGTCAGCGAGCAGCTGCGCACCGAGCGCCTGGGAAAGCCGACGGCGCTGGCGGTTCTCTCGTCCGACGTGCTCTCGTCCTCGGCCTACGCCACCGAGCAGATCCTGCGGGTCCTGGTCGTGGCGGTGGGTGTGGCGGCCTTCTCGCTCACGGTGCCGGTCACGCTCGCCATCCTGGTGGTGCTGCTCTTCGTCACCCTCTCCTACCGGGAGGTCATCTGGGCCTACCCCAAGGCCGGGGGGGCGTACGTGGTGAGCCGGGAGAACTTCGGCCCGAACATCGCCCAGATCGCCGGTGTGTCGTTGCTCATCGACTACACGCTCACGGTCGCGGTCTCCATGGCGGCCGGTGTCTCGGCCCTGACCTCAGCGGTGCCTTCTCTGACGCCTTACACGGTCGAGCTGTCCGTCGCCTTCGTCCTCCTGATCGCATACGCCAACCTGCGAGGGATCCGGGAGGCGGGGCGCCTCTTCGCCCTCCCCACGTATCTCTTCCTTGCCAACATGGCCGCCCTGATCGGCGTCGGCCTCGTGAAGAGCGTGCTCGGCGACCTGCATGCGCACTCGGTCCACGCGGCCGGGGCCATCACGTCGGGGAGCGGGGGCAGCGGGCTGCTCCTTGGCGCCTCGTTGTTCATCATCCTGCGGGCTTTCGCCGACGGCGGGTCCGCCCTCACGGGGACCGAGGCCATCTCCAATGCGGTGAGCGTGTTCCGTCCCCCCGAGCGCAAGAACGCCCGGGCCACCCTCGTCATCATGAGTCTTATCCTGGGATCGTTGGTCCTCGGGGTGTCGCTGCTCGCCAGCTGGGTCCACGCCGTTCCCTTCGTGTCCCAGAGCCCGACCGTGCTGTCGCAGGTGGCCAGGTTCGTCTACGGCACCGGGGCCCTGGGGAACTTCCTCTTCTACTTCCTGCAGATCGCCACCCTCTTCATCCTGGTGCTGGCGGCCAACACCAGCTTCACCGGCTTCCCCTTCCTGGCCAGCTTCGTGGGCGAGGACTCCTTCCTGCCTCGCCAGCTGACCCGCAGGGGGCACCGCCTGGTCTTCTCCAACGGGATCATCGTGCTGACCGTCGTGTCCGTCGCGCTCCTGGTGGTCACCGGGGCCCAGGTCGCCTCGCTTATCTCCCTGTACGCCATCGGCGTCTTCACCGGCTTCACCATGGCCGGAGCGGGGATGGTCAGGTACCACCTCAGGCTCCGGGAGAGCGGATGGCGCCACCGGCTGGCCGTGAATGGCGCCGCCGCGCTGCTGTCCTTCGTGGTCGACATCGTGATCGTCGTCACCAAGTTCACGCAGGGCGCCTGGCTGGTGGTGGTGCTCCTTCCCTTCCTGGTCTTCGTCTTCATCCGCCTCAACCGCCAGTACCGCAACGAAGAGGCGGAGCTCGAAGAGGGGGCGCCCGAGCTGGTCGAGGTCCCGATCCCTCGTCGCCATTTCGTCTTCGTGCTGATCGATCGCCTCGACCTGGCCGCCGTCCGGGCCATCCAGTACGCCCGCACCCTGGGCCCGGACCAGCTGCACCTGGTGCACTTCGTGCTCGACGAGCGTGCCGCACGCCTCCTGGAGGAGGAGTGGACCCGGCTCGGGATGGCGGGCCTCTCACTGGAGTTGGTCGACGTCCCCGACCGGCGGCTCCGCCGGGCCATCCTGGAGATGGTCGCCGAGGCGCTCAGCAACGAGGGGTCCGAGGCGACCGTGCTGCTTCCCCGCCGGATCTATCCCCAACAGTGGACACGCCTGCTGCACGACCGAACGGCCGACAGCATCGCCGAGACGGTGGACCAGCTCCCCAACGCCCGCGCCACGATCGTCCCCTTCCAGGTGGGCAAGGGTGTGTCGGCGAGCCAGCGCGTCCTTCGCCGCACGCCGGCGCTCAGGCCCCAGGGCCGTCGGCGGGTCCGTCAGTCCACTGGCGGCGCCACGGCCCGCTCGGACCGGGCCATCGTCGGCACCACCCCCATTGGCCAGGTGCAGTGGCGGCAGCGGGCCCGCGTCGCCGGGCGGGTGAAGTCGGTGTCGGTGCAGCCGTCCTCGGTGTCCCCCAGCCTGCTGTGCAAGCTGGTCGACCCGACCGGCGGCCTGACCCTGGTGTTCCCGGGCCGTCGCAAGGTCGCCGGCATCGAGCCCGGTGCCCGCCTGGTGGCCGAGGGCACGGTGGGTGAGCAGGGGGGCCGTCTGGCCATCTTCAGCCCCGACTACGAGCTCATCGCCCCCGGGGGCTCCGAGAGCTCCGACTCCGAAGACTGACTCGGATCGCCTTCGCCGGTCGATTGCGCGAGCGGTGCCCCGCTTGACGTTTTTGAGCCACAAAAACTACCTTGCGCCGAGCCGAATCCATGGACCAGGAACTGTCGAGATCGGAGCGGGAGACGCTGAAGGCCATGTACCGCCTGACCAAGGCGGGCTCGGACACGCACACCGGGGCACTGGCCGAAGCGCTGCGCGTCAGCCCCGGCACGGCCACCGCGGCCGTGAAGCGGCTGGCCGAGCGCGACCTGGCCCACCACCGCCCGTACCGGGGCGTGGAGCTGACGTCGTCGGGCCGGCAGGCGGCCGTGGCCGCCATCCGCCGCCACCGGATCGTGGAGCGCTTCCTCTCCGACATGCTGGGCTACCCGTGGAACGAGGCGGACCGGCTGGCCACCTCCTTCGAGCACGAGCTGCCTCAGGAGGTCGAGGACCGGCTCTTCGTCGCCTTGCACCGCCCCTCGACCTGTCCCCACGGCTTCCCGGTTCCCGAGCCCGAGGTCGGGTACATCCCCGAGATGCCGCCGCTCTACGACCTGGAGCCAGGCGACGCGGCCGAGGTGGCCGTGCCGGGCTCGACGGATCCCGCCGTGGTGGCGTTCCTCGACACCCTCGGCCTGCGACCGGGCGTCCGGGTCGAGGTGCGCGAGAAGCACCCTTTCGACGGACCTCTGGTGATCCGGGTGGACGGGCATGACCGGACCGTCGGGCACCGGGTCGCCAACCAGGTCTTCGTGAAGATCGACGAGCGGGAGGCGCCGCCGGCGCCGGCCCGCGAGCACGAACCGCAGGACAGAAAGGAGCAGTCGGCATGACGCATACCCTCGCCGCCGAAGGGGGCTATCAGGCCTTCACCCTGGGCGGGGGCGAGAAGGCCTGGCTCGTCTTCGCCCTCCTTGCCGGCCTCGGAGCCATCGGCGTTGGGATCTTCCTCATGCGCGGCGTCCTCGCCGCCGATCAGGGCACGGCCACCATGCGCGAGATCGCCGGCGCCATCCAGGAGGGGGCTGTCGCCTTCCTGCGCCGGCAGTTCCGGGTGATTCTCATCATCGTCGTACCCCTGGCGGTGCTGGTGTTCCTCACCGCGACGAAGGTGGTCAGGCCGGACGGGTCCGTCGCCCTGAGCTTCGGCGAGTCCGGCCTCTGGCGGGCCCTGGCCTTCCTCGTGGGCGCCACCTTCTCCGGCATCACGGGCATCATCGGCATGAACCTGTCGGTACGGGGCAACGTCCGCACCACCGCGGCGGCGAGGGGTGGCTCGCTGCCCGCAGCGCTGCGGGTTGCCTTCCGCACCGGCGGCATCACGGGCATGTTCTGTGTGGGACTCGGCCTGTTCGGCGCCGCCGCCATCGTCTTGATCTTCCAGAACACCGCCACGTCGGTCCTCGTGGGCTTCGGGTTCGGCGCGTCGCTCATCGCCTTGTTCATGCGAGTCGGCGGCGGCATCTTCACCAAGGCCGCCGACGTCGGCGCCGACCTGGTCGGCAAGGTGGAGGCCGGCATCCCCGAGGACGACCCCCGCAATCCCGCCACCATCGCCGACAACGTGGGTGACAACGTCGGGGACTGCGCGGGAATGGCCGCCGACCTGTTCGAGTCCTACGAGATCACGATCATCGCCTCGCTCATCCTGGGCTTCGCCGCCTTTCGCTCCATCGGGCGCAATCCCGCACTCGGCGTCATCTTCCCGGTCATCGTGGTCACGATCGGCATCCTCGCCTCGGCGGTGGGGATCCTGATGGTGCGGGCGACGAGCAAGGACCGCACCGCGATGGCTCCCATCAACCGCGGCTTTCTCACCGCTGGCGCCCTGACGGTCGCCGGCACCTTCCTGGTCGCCCAGTTCTACGTGCACAACCTGCGCGTCTTCTGGGCCGTGCTGTCCGGGGTGCTCCTGGGCCAGGCGGCCAGCCGCATCACCGAGTACTTCACCTCCACGGAGACCTCGCCCGTGCGGGAGATCGCCGAGTCAGCCCGAACGGGGCCGGCCACCACAGTGCTGTCGGGCATCTCGTCGGGGCTCGAGTCCACGGTGTGGGCGATCATCGCCATCGCCGTGGCGATCGCCATCGCCGTCGGGCTCGGGAACGGCAACATCGAGTTCTCGCTGTACCTCGTGGCCCTGACGGGCATCGGCCTGCTGTCCACCACGGGCATGGTCGTGTCCGAGGACAGCTTCGGGCCGGTGGCGGACAACGCCGCCGGCATCGCCGAGATGTCCGGCGAGTTCGGTGGCGAGGCCGAGCGCGTCATGGTCAGCCTCGACGCCGTCGGCAACACGACCAAAGCCATCACCAAGGGTGTGGCCATCGGGTCGGCGGTCATCGCCGCCGTCGCCCTGTTTGCCGCCTTCATCGAGACGATCGGCAATCAGCTCAATATCGGAGCCACGGGATCGGCGCTGTTCAACAACGCCCTGACGCAGATCAACGTGGCCAACCCGACCACCTTCATCGGTCTGCTGATCGGTGGATCGGTCGCCTTCATGTTCTCCGCGCTCGCCATCCGGGCCGTGGGCCGGACGGCGGGCACCGTGGTCCAGGAGGTCCGCCGGCAGTTCCGCGAGCACCCGGGCATCATGGACGCCACCGAGAAGCCCGAGTACGGACGGGTGATCGGAATATGCACCGCCGCGGCTCAGCGCGAGCTGGCCACTCCCGCCCTGCTCGCCGTGCTGACGCCGATCATCATCGGCTTCGGTATCAACTACCTCGCCCTTGGCGCTTTTCTTGCCGCCGCCATCCTGACCGGCCAGCTCATGGCCAACTTCCTGAACAACTCAGGCGGCGCGTGGGACAACGCCAAGAAGTACATCGAGGACGGCCACGAAGGCGGCAAAGGGTCCGAGGCCCACAAGGCTGCCGTCATCGGCGACACCGTCGGCGATCCGTTCAAGGACACCGCGGGCCCCGCCCTCAACCCGCTCATCAAGGTCATGAACCTCGTGTCCCTGCTCATCCTCCCCCTCGTCATCACCCAGCGTCACAACACCGCGGCACGCTACGCGATCGCGGCGATCGCCCTGGCCGTCCTGCTGGCCGCCATCGCCTTCTCCAAGCGCAAGACCGAAGGTGTGGGCGGTGGCGCTCCTGCTGGCGAGCCCGTCGAGGTGACGGCCGGCGCCCCGGCTGGTGCCAGCGCGATGCCTCCCGCGCAGAGCAAGGCGTCCATGAGCGCGGCCATCGATCAGTGGGTCGTCGACCTGGGCCAGGAGGAGCACGACCTGCGGGACCGGCTCCTCGAGGTCAAGGGCCGGCTCCAGTCGCCCTCCTCGGCGCCGACCGTCGGCCACCAGGGAGGCCAGACGTGAGACCAGGTCATGGCGGGTTTTGCCCGCCCTGGGCGGCCCGCTGCCTGGCCCTGCACGCCCGGGGCCGTGGCGGACAGTACCGTCGTGTCGTCGGCCGAGAGGTTTGACAGCGCCCGGCCGTCATCTCAGCCTGGGGTCCAGACATGGCTAAACCGCTCGTTATCGTCGAATCGCCCGCCAAGGCCAAGACCATCGCGGGGTTCCTCGGGCGCGATGTGGTCGTCGAGTCGTCGATCGGCCACATTCGCGACCTGCCTCGGAGCGCGGCTGACGTGCCGGCCGCGTTGAAGGCCGAGCCTTGGGCGCGCCTGGGCGTCGACGTCGACAACGGGTTCAAGCCGCTGTATGTCGTGGCCAAGGAGAAGAAGGCCCAAGTCAGCAAGCTGAAGAGCCTGATGCGCGACGCCAGCGAGGTGTACCTGGCCACTGACGAGGACCGCGAGGGAGAGTCGATCGCCTGGCACCTGATGGAGGTGCTGGCGCCCCGGGTGCCGGTGAAGCGAATGGTCTTCCACGAGATCACGCGCCACGCCATCGAGCAGGCGGTCGACGAGTGGAGGGACCTGGATCGACGGCTGGTCGACGCCCAGGAGGCGCGCCGCATCCTCGACCGTCTCTACGGCTACGAGGTCTCGCCCGTGCTGTGGAAGAAGGTGCTGCCCAGGCTGTCGGCGGGGCGGGTGCAGAGCGTCGCCACCCGCATCCTCGTCGAGCGCGAGCGGGCGCGGATCCGCTTCCGCTCGGCCAACTGGTGGGATCTGGAGGGACGGTTCGCCCGGGATGCGCAGCCCTTCTCGGCCACCCTGGTCGCAGTCGACGACAAGCGCCTGGCGACGGGCAAGGACTTCTCGGAGACCGGTGAGCTGCGCACCCCGAAGGGATCGCCCGGACTCGTTGTCCTCGACGAGCCCAAGGCGAGGGGCCTGGCCGAGCGGCTCGCCGACGCCTCGTTCGCCGTCACGTCGGTCGAGGAGAAGCCGTTCAAGCGCTCGCCCTACGCGCCGTTCACCACCTCGACGTTGCAGCAGGAGGCGGGACGCAAGCTGCGATTCAGCGCCGCCCGCACCATGCAGACCGCCCAGCGCCTGTACGAGAACGGCTACATCACCTACATGAGGACCGACTCGACGGCCCTGTCGACCACCGCCGTGACTGCCGCTCGCGATCAGGCGGCGGCGCTGTATGGGGCCGAGTACGTCCCGCCCCAGCCCCGCCGCCACGACCGCAAGGTGAAGAACGCCCAGGAGGCCCACGAGGCGATACGACCGGCAGGGGAGTCCTTTCGCCGGCCCGATCAGGTTGCCGGCGATGTGTCGCAGGACGAGGCTCGCCTGTACGACCTCGTCTGGAAGCGCACTGTCGCCTCGCAGATGGCCGACGCCAACGGGATGAGCGTCCAGGTGCGTCTGGCGGGTGTGGCCGCGTCGCCTGATGGCACGCCCGCGGCCGGCGAGCGGGCGGAGTTCGCGGCCAGCGGCAAGGTCATCACGTTCCCCGGGTTCCTCCGTGCCTACGTCGAAGGCGCCGACGACCCCGAAGCCGAGCTGGAGGACCGCGAGGTCCACCTCCCGCGGTTGGCAGACGGCGATGCCCTGGAGAAGGAGGTGCTCGAGGCGCGTGGCCACGCCACCCAGCCTCCGGCCCGCTACACCGAGGCGTCGCTGGTGAAGGCGCTCGAGGAGCTCGGGGTCGGTCGGCCGTCCACCTACGCCACGATCATCAGCACGATCCAGGACCGGGGCTACGTCTGGAAGAAGGCAAGCGCGCTCGTCCCGTCGTTCGTGGCCTTTGCGGTGGTCGGGTTGCTGGAGCGTCACTTCACCGACCTGGTCGACTACGGGTTCACGGCCAGCATGGAGGACGACCTCGACGAGATCGCCGACGGCCAGGAGGAGGCGGTGCCCTGGCTCAACCGGTTCTACTTCGGCAACGGCAAGCCCGGGCTCAAGGCGAGCGTCGCGGGGCATCTCGACGAGATCGACGCCCGCGAGGTGAACTCGATACCGATCGGGCTCGATGACAGCGGTGAGCAGATCGTGGTGCGTGTCGGCCGCTATGGGCCCTACGTCCAGCGCGCGGAGGACCGGGCCTCGATTCCCGACGATCTGGCGCCTGACGAGCTCACGGTCGAGCGGGCCGAGGAGCTGTTGGCGGCGCCGAGCGGCGATCGGGTGGTCGGCCAGGACCCCGATACCGGGCTACCTGTGCTGGTGCGTGCCGGCCGGTTCGGGCCCTACGTGCAGCTGGGCGAGGGCGATCCCGGGTCCAAGACCAAGCCCCGCACCTCGTCGCTGTTTCAGTCCATGTCCCTGGACACGGTGACCCTGGAGGAGGCGCTCCGCCTGCTGAGCCTGCCCCGGGTCGTCGGTACCGATCCGGCCGACGGGGCCGAGATCCTGGCCCTGAACGGACGCTTCGGCCCGTACCTGAAGAAGGGCGACGACAGTCGCAGCCTGGATGCCGAGGACCAGCTGTTCACCGTCGACCTCGACCAGGCCCTGGCCATCTTCGCCCAGCCCAAGCAGCGCGGTGGCCGGAGGGCGGCCGCCGCCCCTCTGCGCGAGCTCGGTCCCGACCCGGTGAGCGGTGGGGCCATGGTGGTGCGGTCGGGCCGTTTCGGACCGTACGTGACGGACGGCGAGATCAACGCGTCATTACGCCGCGGCGACGATCCGGAGTCGCTGACGGCTGAGCGCGCCGCCGAGCTGCTTGCTGAGAAGCGTGCGGCGGGACCAGCGCCGCCTCGCAAGGGCGCTCGATCGACCAAGGCGGGCTCCGCCCGCAAGTCGGCCAAGGCGACCAAGAAGGGCACCGCCAAGAAGGCGGGGCGAACGACGGCCACCACCAAGAAGGCCGCCACGAAGAAGAAGGCTGCCACCAAGAAGGCATCCGCCGCCAAGAAGACATCCGCCACCAAGACGGCGCCGACGAAGGCGGCGACGCGCAGCCGTTCCTGAGCCCGTGGCGCCCGCGCGGGAGCCGCCCGCGGTGGCTGCTCGCGGCCGCCTGATCGCCCTCGAGGGTCGCGAGGCATCCGGCAAGTCCACCCAGGCCCGGCTGCTCGCCGAGGCCCTCGGTGCGGTGCTCACGCGGGAGCCGGGCGGGACGGCGATGGGCGAGCGGGTCCGGACCCTCCTCCTCGACGGCGACGCGACTCGAATCGATGCCCGCACCGAGGCGCTGCTCATGGCGGCCGACCGGGCCCAGCATGTGAGCGAGGTCGTCGACCCGGCGCTGTCATCGGGTCGCTGGGTGGTGACCGATCGCTTCTCGGCGTCCTTGCTCGCGTATCAGGGCTTCGGGCGGGGCCTCGACGTGGCCGAGCTCCGACGGCTGACGTCATGGGCCTCGGGAGGCCTGTGGCCGGACCTGACCGTGCTGCTCGAGCTCCCCGCGGAGGAGGCGGCGGCCCGCCAGAGCCGAGAGCTCGACCGGCTCGAGCGGGAGGACGTGGCTTTCCACCAACGGGTAACGGCGGGCTACCACGCGCTCGCCGCCGCCGACCGGGACACCTGGGCGGTCGTCAACGGGTCGGGGGCGGAGGCCGAGGTGGCCGGTAGGGTGCTGGACGTGGTGACCGAGCGGTTGGGCGCCCCCGGCGGGCTGGCGAGAGCCGGCCCCAACTAGGCCAGACGTGTCGCCGCTGTACGACGACGTCATCGGCCAGGACGAGGCCGTGGCCCAACTCCGCGCTGCCGCGGCCTCGCCGGTGCACGCCTATCTGCTCCTCGGTCCGCCGGGCACCGGTAAGCGCGCCGCCGCGCGCTCGTTCGCCGCCTCGCTTCTCTGTGGGGATGGTGCCTGCGAAGCGCGTGTCCTCGCGGGTACCCATCCCGACCTCGTCGTGCGCGAGCGGGCGGGGCCGTTCATCACCGTCGACGACGCCCGCGAGATCGCCCGGCTGGCGTGGCGCAGCCCGATGGAGGGTCGCCGTCAGGTGCTCGTGCTGGTCGATCTGCACTTGGTGGACAGGGCCGCTCCCGCGCTGCTCAAGTCCATCGAGGAGCCGCCACCGACGACGGTGTTCGTGCTCCTCGCCGACCGTCTGGCACCGGAGCTGGCGACGATCGCCAGCCGTTGCGTCCAGGTCAGGTTCAAGGCGCTGAGCTCGGATGCCGTCGCCGCTCGGCTCGTGGCCGAGGGCGCCGACGAGGCGCTGGCCACCGCGGCGGCGCTTTCGTCGGGCGGGCGCATGGACCGGGCCCGACTCCTCCTCTCGGATCCCACCTCGGCCGAACGCCGGCAGGCGTGGGAGGAGGTGCCCCGGCGGCTCGACGGCACGGGCGCCACCGTGATGACGCTGGTCGACGACCTGCTGGCTCACGGCGAAGCCGTCCTCGAGCCGCTGCGCGCGATCCAGCGGGCCGAGCTGGAGGAGGTCGCCGAGCGGGCGCGGCTGGTCGGGGAGCGGGGGCTGCCCGGCCGGCGGGAGATCGAGGACCGTCATCGCCGCGAGCAACGCCGGCTGCGGATGGACGAGCTGCGCTTCGGATTGGCGGCTCTCACCGTGGCCTACCGGGAGCGGCTCCAGGCCCCGGTAACACCGGAGACCGTGCCCGCTCCCGCGGTGGCGGCGACGCTCGACGCCATCGACGCCGTCCACGACGCCAACGAGGCCCTCGAGTACAACCCCAACGAGGCCCTGCTGCTCCAGGCCCTACTGGTTCGGCTCTCGTCTGCCGGCAGCAGGTCCCAGGCGTAGAACGGTCAGCAACCAGTCAGCCTGTAGTAAGCAAACCGTCAGACCCAGCGGGCAGTCTGTGCCCGTCCGAGCTGTTGGTGGCGCTTGGGAGGGGACGACACGGGCGCGACGGATGTGGTGCGCCGAGTGTGGCGCCTGAGCGGTCATCGCCCTTCGTGGGACCCGCTCGGGCGCCACGCCGGCTGACGCCGTCCTGGGTACCAGCGAGCTAGCGTGGCCGCCCGCCACTGGGGTCGACAGCCGGCGATGCCTCTGCTCGGGTCAAGTTAGGCTGGCGATCTTCGCCCGAGTAGCTCAGACGGCAGAGCAGCTCACTCGTAATGAGCAGGTCTGGGGTTCGAGTCCCCACTCGGGCTCCAAGGTGCTCTCACCAGCCATTTTGAGCATCCTCCTCCGCTGGCGGCCGCGATGTCGGACGGGCATCCCCACAGCCGGGGGCCGCAACGCAACGGTCTGATCGGACTAGCGGTACCGCGTCCCGTTCCCAAACCTGCAGGTTCTGGACGATCTGGCTCTTGTTCGATGACAACTTGCGCCGCATAATCGGTGCAAGGGAGGAGGGTACCGGATAGGGAGTATCCGGTAATGGCTCGTGCGCAGACTCGCTCTTTTCATCGTGGTCGGGTTGGCATGTGTCGGGTTCGCGCTCTGGCGGGCAACAGGTGTCGCGCACGCCTGCGACCCTGTCACGGGCGAGGGTTGCACCACGACGAGCAGCAGCACGACAACGAGCAGCAGCACCACAACGACCAGCACCACGACGAGCAACAGCACGCCGAACGGCAACCGCAGCCCCAACGGCGGCAGCTCGACCGGGACCTCAGGCAACCAGAGCCCCGAGACGAACCAGTCCACAACGACGACGCAACCTCCTCCTCCGGTCGTCGCGACCCTGACCGATACCGGGCCCGGCGTAAGTGTTCACCGTTACAACGGCACCACCGTCCAGGGTTACGAGGGGCAGCCCCTGCGGGCCGGTGAGACGGTGGTGACGACCGCCCCTCCGGGCCAGCCGTCGAGTGTCCCGGCCACCATCGACTGGGCCGACGGCGGGCAGACCCAACTCTACGGCGGCGGCGCCGGGCCCTCCTTCTACTACGGCCAGGCCTTCGCCAGAAACACCCAGCTCGTCACCGACCACGGCCCCCAGGGCGGGGTGGCCCATCTGCTCTCCGGCGTCGCGGAATTCGTGATGCCGCCGAGCGAACCCTCTAAAGGCAGGTTCGAAGCAGATACGCATACGGTCGTCCTGGCCGAGAAGGGCACCAACTTCGCCGTCGGCTATGACCCGGGCACCCAGACGAGCTCCGTCTCCGTGATCCAGGACTCTGTGGACGTGACGCCGACGAACCCCTCGCTGAAGCCGTTCACGCTCACCGCCGGCAACCAGGTCGAGGTCACCCCAGACCGGGTGGGCCCGGTGACCCGCCTCGGCGGAGCGGCCGCCAGTCCCACGACCCAGCCAGCCAAGTCGAGCTCGGGCAGTTCGGTGGCCCTGATCGTAGGGATCATCGTGGGCGTCCTTGTGCTCGGAGCGCTGCTGGTGCTGCTCCT
>DATBBR010000151.1 GCA_036270875.1 Acidimicrobiales bacterium | reverse complement strand
GACGGTCAGCACGTGGCGGGGGCGGGACGCCGCCGTGCCGGCGGGGATCGGCACTGCCACCGAGCGCCGAGAGCACCTGACCGTGTCGGCGCTCATGGCTGTGAATGCCTTCGGTGATGTCGTCCCGCCCGGCTCCGCCGCGGAGGAGCGGGCCGACCCCGGACCCGGCGCCTTCCCGCCCACCTCCGGAGGGTCGTTCTGGGTCCTGGGGAACACCGCCGTCGGCGTCGTCGTGACCAACGCCGCCCTCAGCAAGACCGGCTGTCTGCTCGTGGCCCAGTCGGCGCACGACGGCCTGGCCCGCAGCATCGAGCCCGCCCACACCACGGTCGACGGCGATGCCATCGTGGCCGCCGCCCTGGGCGAGGTGGAGGCTCACGTCGACGAGGTCCGGTTGCTCGCGGCGCGGGCCGTGGTACGGGCCGTGGTCTCCACCGTCGCCGGCTAGCAGCGCGGACCCTGAGTCGAGTTACCCAGCGCTTTCGCCGACTCCGGCGATTACGATGCTGGTGTGGCGACGCTCGTCGAGCTCGAGCGGGAAGCACATGTCTGTGTCCGCTGCCCGCTGTCAGAAGGCAGGACGAACGTTGTGTTCGGCGTCGGGGAACCCGACGCCGCACTGATGCTCGTCGGCGAGGGGCCCGGACGGGACGAGGACCTCGCCGGCG
Organism: Acidimicrobiales bacterium; assembly: GCA_036270875.1. Lineage (NCBI taxonomy): Bacteria > Bacillati > Actinomycetota > Acidimicrobiia > Acidimicrobiales > Acidimicrobiales bacterium. The sequence goes on along the minus strand of DATBBR010000151.1, from coordinate 12,615 downwards.
AGCCGTTCGTGGGCCGGTCGGGCCAGCTCCTCGACCGGCTCCTGCGCCAGGAGATCGGCCTCGAGCGTCGTCAGGCCTACATCGCCAACGTGGTGAAGTGCCGGCCGCCGGGCAACCGGGACCCGCGGCCGGACGAGATCGCGTCGTGCCGTCCCTATCTCGAGGCCCAGCTCGACATGGTGGCGCCCGCGGTAGTGGTGACGCTCGGCAACTTCGCGACCAGGTTGCTGCTCGACACCAGCGAGGGGATCCGACGCCTGCGGGGACGGGCCTATCCCTTCCGCTCGGGGAGCCTCATACCGACCTACCATCCGGCCGCCGCCCTGCGGGGCGGGGGAGGCGAGGTCCTCGCTGAGATGCGAGCGGACCTGGTGCGGGCCAAGCAGGAGCTCGGAGCGCGACTGTGATCGTCGCCGCCACCAAGTCACCCGACGACACGAGGGAGCTGGCCGCGGCAGTGGCTGCCTTGGTGGAGCCTGGGGACGTCCTGCTGCTGGCAGGAGAGCTCGGTTCCGGCAAGACCGTCTTCGCCCAGGGCTTCGGGCGGGGCCTGGGCGTCGAGGAGCCGGTGACGAGCCCGACCTTCACGCTGCTGCGCACCTACAAGGGCCGGATCACGCTCGTCCACGCCGACGTCTACCGTCTCGACCACCTCCAGGAGGTCGTCGACCTGGCCCTGCCCGAGCTGCTGGACGAGGGTGGGGTGGCTCTGGTCGAGTGGGGTGACATGGCCGCCGCCGCCCTGGCCCCCGACTTCCTGGAGGTGGGCCTCGACCTGGGCGCTGACGACGACGACCGGGTGCTCACGCTGCAAGCGGTCGGGAGGCGGTGGTCGGGGCGGCTGCACGCGCTGGGCCTCGCGCTCGACCCGTGGTTGATCGACCCCGGTCCTGGCCACGATTTCCTCCCGGGGGCGCTCCGGTGATCATCCTCGGCATCGAGACCGCCACCCAGCAGGTCGGCGTGGCCGTGGGCGGCCAGGAGGGCGTGATCGCCTCCTTCGGCGCGGCGCGCGGGCGTCGCCACGCCGAGACCCTCGCTCCCGCCATCGACTTCGTGTGCCGCCAGGCCCAGGTGGAGTTGCGGGAGGTGAGCGTCGTGGCCGTCGACGTGGGCCCCGGGCTCTTCACCGGCCTGCGGGTGGGCGTGGCGGCGGCGAAGGCGACGGCCCAGGCCCTCAGGGTGCCGATGATCGGGCTGTCCAGCCTGGATCTGCTCGCCTTTCCGATGCGGCACACCCGCAGGCTCATCGCCGCCGTCATCGACGCCCGGCGGGGGGAGGTCTACAGCGCCCTTTACCGCCAGGTCCAAGGTGGCGTCCAGCGGCTGTCCGACTACCGGCTCCAGCCGCCCGCCGAGCTGGCCTGCGAGCTCGAGGCCAGCGGCGATGAGTGCCTGGTGGTGGGCGACGGGGCGGTCCGCCACGCGGACCTGCTTGCCGTGGACAGCCGCATCGAGCTGGGTGGGCTCGGGTACGCCCATCCGCAGGCCTCGGCGCTGGTCGAGCTGTCCCATCCCCGCGCCCTCCGCGAGGAGTTCGTGCAGCCGCGCGACCTACGGGTCCTCTACCTGCGCAAGTCCGACGCGGAGATCAACTGGGACCAGCGCCGCCCCGCGGGCCGACCTGGACCGGGCTCGGCTGGCGACGGGGAATCGGCGCGCCCGACCGGCCCGGAGGGCGACGGCGCCCCGGTCCCGGGGCGGGGCTGACGGTGGCTGCTGCTCGCGTCCCCGACGACAACGCCCGACGCCCGTTCGTCCCACCCCGGCGCCCGACGGTGCCCGAGGTGCAGATCCTGTCCATGCGACGCCGGCACCTCCGTTCCGTGTTGCGTATCGAGGCCCAGGTCTATCCCCGCCCGTGGTCGCTGAGCCTCTTCATGAGCGAGCTCGCCCTGCGCACCACACGCGCCTACCACGTCGCCCGGGCCGAGGGAACCGTCGTCGGCTATTCGGGCCTGATGTTCAGCGGCGCCGACGCCCACGTCACCACCATCGCCGTCGATCCGGCGTGGCAGCGACACAAGGTCGGCACCCGACTCATGCTCAACATGGCCTGGCTGGCCCGACATCGAGGAGCCCGCAACCTCACCCTGGAGGTGCGGGTCGCCAATCGCGTCGCCCAGGCGCTCTACTACCGGTTCGGGTTCCAGCCCGCCGGCATCCGCAAGAACTACTACGCCGAGACCAACGAGGATGCCCTGGTCATGTGGGTGGACGACATCGACACCGATGACTACGCCCGCCGCCTGGATGCCCTGGAGGCGGGGCTCGGCTCGACAGCGGTGGGCGAGGAGCGGTGGTGACCCCGTGACCCCGCCGGCGCGCATCCTGGGCATCGAGACCTCCTGCGACGAGACGGCCGCGGCGGTCGTCGCCGACGGCAACCGGGTGCTCTCCTCGGTGGTGAGCAGCCAGGTGGACATCCACGCCCGCTACGGCGGTGTCGTGCCCGAGATCGCCGGACGGGCGCACGTCGACCTCCTGACGCCGGTCATCGCCGAAGCGCTGGTGGAGGCGGGGCTCGACGCCCGCGGCGCCGAGGACGGCGACGGCGCTCCCGGCGTGGCCGCCGTGGCGGCCACCGTCGGTCCAGGCCTGGTCGGGTCCCTCCTGGTCGGGGTCAGCGCGGCCAAGTCGCTGGCGCTGGTGTGGGACGTGCCCTTCGTCGCCGTGAACCACCTGGAGGCGCACCTGTACGCCGCCTTCCTGGAAGAGCCGGATCTCGAGTTGCCGCTGGTCGTCCTGCTGGTCTCGGGTGGCCACACCCTCCTCGTGGCGATGGAGGACCACGGGCGCTATCGGCTGTTGGGACAGACCATCGACGACGCGGCGGGAGAGGCGTTCGACAAGGTGGCTCGCTTCCTCGGCCTCGGCTACCCGGGCGGCCCCGTCATCGACAGCCAGGCCGCCCGTGGGCGGGGCGACGCCATCGCATTCCCCCGCGCCCTGTTCGACGATGGCCTCGACTTCTCGTTCAGCGGCCTCAAGACGGCCGTGATCACCTACGTGCGCAAGCACCCCGACGTGTCCATCCCCGACGTGGCCGCCTCCTTCCAGGAGGCCGTGGTGGACGTGCTGGTCGCCAAGGCCCGGCGGGCGGCGGCGGCCGTGGGCGCCCGGGGGCTGTGCCTCGCCGGCGGGGTGGCGGCCAACTCGGTCCTGCGGGAGCGGATCCTCGACGCCTGCATCGCCGACGGCCTGCGCGCCTTCGTCCCCAGCCGCTCGATGTGCACCGACAACGCGGCCATGGTGGCCGCGGCAGGATGGTGGCGGCTGCGAAGCGACGGTCCCAGCTCGCTCGAGACCGGGGCCGACCCCGGGCTGCGGCTGGCCGACGCCCGCTGAGCCCCTCGCCAACTGAGCCCCTCGCCAACTGGGCCCGCGCCGACTGGCCGTCGCCAACTGGTCCGGCGCAGGACCCAGTTGCCAGCAGCGGGACCGCTCGCTAGGGTTAGCACTCGACATCTGAGAGTGCTAAGGCCGAGAGTGCTAAGGCCAAGAGCAAGCCAAAGGGAGGCCTGCGGAGATGAACCTACAGCCCCTCGACGACAGGATCGTCGTGCGCCCCAGCGAGTCGGAGGAGACCACGGCTTCGGGCCTGGTGATCCCCGACACCGCCAAAGAGAAGCCCCAGCAGGGCGAGGTACTGGCGGTGGGCCCCGGACGGCGATCGGAGAACACCGGCGAGCTGATCCCGCTCGAGGTCGCAGTGGGCGACACGGTCGTGTACTCCAAGTACGGCGGGACCGAGATCGTCATCGAGGGCGAGGACCTGCTGATCCTCACCGGCCGTGACGTCCTGGCCAAGACGACCGGCAAGAAGGGCAAGAAGTAATGCCCAAGATCCTCAAGTTCGACGAGAGTGCCCGGCGCGGGCTCGAGGCCGGCGTCAACAAGCTCGCCGACTCGGTCAAGGTCACGCTGGGCCCGAAGGGCCGCAACGTGGTCCTCGACAAGAAGTTCGGCGCTCCCACCATCACCAACGACGGCGTGACGATCGCCCGTGAGGTGGAGCTGGAGGACGCCTTCGAGAACATGGGCGCCCAGCTGGTCAAGGAGGTCGCCACCAAGACCAACGACGTGGCCGGCGACGGCACGACCACGGCGACGGTCCTGGCCCAGGCGCTGGTCCGGGAGGGCCTGCGCAACGTGGCCGCCGGCGCCAGCCCGGCCGCGCTCAAGCGGGGCATCGACACGGCCGTGGCCGCGGCGGTCAGCTCCATCCTGGACCAGGCCAAGGAGATCGACGACCGGAGCGAGATCGCCCAGGTCGCCGCCATCTCGGCCGCCGACGCATCCATCGGCGAGGTCCTGGCCGACGCCATCGACCGGGTGGGCAAGGACGGCACGGTGACCGTCGAGGAGTCGAACACCTTCGGCCTGGAGCTGGACTTCACCGAGGGCATGCAGTTCGACAAGGGCTTCCTGTCCCCGTACTTCGTGACCGATGCCGAGCGCCAGGAGGCCGTCCTCGACGACCCCCTCATCCTCATCACCAATCAGAAGATCAGCGCCGTCCACGACCTCGTCCCCGTGCTCGAGAAGGTCATGCAGGGCGGCAAGCCGTTGCTCATCATCGCTGAGGACGTGGAGGGCGAGGCCCTCGCCACCCTGGTCGTGAACAAGATCCGGGGCACGTTCAACTCCGTCGCCGTGAAGGCGCCCGGGTTCGGCGAGCGCCGCAAGGCGATGCTCGAGGACATGGCCGTCCTCACTGGCGGTCAGGTCATCTCCGAGGAGATCGGCCTCAAGCTGGAGAACGCCACCCTCGACCTGCTGGGCCATGCGCGCCGGGTCATCGTGACCAAGGACGACACCACGATCATCGAGGGTGCCGGCAGCGAGGACGACATCAAGGGGCGCATCGCCCAGATCAAGCGGGAGATCGAGGACACCGACTCCGACTGGGACCGGGAGAAGCTCCAGGAGCGACTGGCCAAGCTGGCCGGCGGTGTTGCCGTCGTCAAGGTCGGCGCCGCCACCGAGGTGGAGCTCAAGGAGAAGAAGCACCGCATCGAGGACGCCCTGTCGGCGACCCGGGCGGCCATCGAGGAAGGTGTGGTCGCTGGTGGGGGTACCGCCCTCATCCGCAGCCGCAGCGCCATCGACACGGCCGCCAAGGGCCTCAGCGGTGACGAGGCCACGGGCGCCGACATCGTGCGCAAGGCCCTCGAGGAGCCCACACGGTGGATCGCCGCCAACGCCGGACTCGAGGGCGCCGTGGTCGTGCGCCAAGTCGAGTCCGAGAGCGGCACGATCGGCCTCAACGCCATCACCGGTGCCTTCGAGGACCTCCTGAAGGCCGGGGTCATCGACCCCGCCAAGGTGACCCGATCAGCCCTGCAGAACGCCGCCTCCATCGCTGGCCTGCTCCTCACCACCGAGGTGCTGGTGGCGGACAAGCCTGAGAAGGGCCCCGATCCCGCCGCCGCCGCGGCCGCCGCTGCCGGCGGTGGCATGGGCGGCATGGGCGGAATGGGTGGCATGGGCGGGATGATGTAACACGGCGAGACCGTATAGCTGGTCGGCCGGGCCCCAGGGGCTCGGCCGACTGCTGTCCGGGGCCGATGCGGGCGTGGCCCACAACTAGATTGTCCGCATATGGACCCCCGGCCGCCCCCCGATCCCGCCAAGCTCCTGGCCTTCTGGATGGAGTGGGAGCGGGCGGAGACGCCGCCTGGGCGGGTCATGAGCAACCTCAAGACCGGGGGCCTGCGCGACCTGCTGGAGGCGCTGGTCGAGGGCAGCACGGTGGCCAGCTAGTTGCAGGTGGGGTCGGGCGAGCAGCTGATCCCCCGTCCCGACGGGGCCCGCCCTGGCGCGCCGGCTCCGTGGGCGAAGGTGGAACCTGATCTCAGGCGGGGCGTCACCATGGAGCGGGTGCGGGCAGGGCTGCGCCGGCAAGATCCGACGACTCCCGAGACGGTGGCGAGGCTGGAGGCGGACCCGAACGGCGAGGCCGGCGTGCTCGTCGCACTCTTCGAGGAGGCCGGGGAGACCAGGGTGATCCTGACCAGGCGCGCCGCCCACCTCCGCTCGCACACCGGTCAGGTGGCCTTCCCGGGGGGGCGGCTGGAGCCGGGAGAGGATGCGCTGGCCGGCGCCCTGCGGGAGGCCCATGAGGAGGTCGGCCTCGATCCGGGCCAGGTCGAGGTGCTGGGGCAGCTGGCCCCGCTGGCGACCGTGTCGAGCGGGTCGAGGATCACGCCGTTCGTGGGGGCGCTGGCGCGACGTCCGCGCCTGACGCCCAACCCCGGCGAGGTGGCTCGCACCTTCGACGTCAGCCTGGCCCAGCTGGTCACCGACGACGTGTACCGCGAAGAGCGCTGGGACCTCCCAGGCCAGAAGGACCGACCGATGCACTTCTTCGAGATCGACGGCGAGACGATCTGGGGCGCCACGGCCCGCATCCTCACCGAGCTCCTGGAGCTGGTGGTCGGCGGGGGCTGAACGTGCCCCGAGAGCCGCTTGATCGGCACAGCGTCGCTGTAGCCTTGGCCTTTCCCCCCGAGTTGTGAGGAGCGTGGATGGCTGAGGTCGAGATCGGCATCGGCAAGTCGGGTCGGCGGGCGTACGGGTTCGACGACATCGCCATCGTCCCGAGCCGGCGGACCCGCGATCCCGAGGAGGTGGACATCTCCTGGGAGATCGACGCCTACCGGTTCGAGCTCCCGCTCATGGCCGCGGCCATGGACGGCGTGACGAGTCCCGCCATCGCCGCGCAGGTGGGCCAGCTCGGCGGGACCGGTGTCCTCAACCTCGAGGGGCTGTGGACCAGGTACGAGGACCCCGAGCCCCTGTTCGAGGAGATCTCCCACCTCGACGACGACAAGGCGACGGCCCGCATGCAGCAGATCTACACCGAGCCCATCAATCCCGAGCTCGTCACGGCCCGTATCCGGGAGATCAAGAGCGCGGGGGTGGTGTCGTGCGCGGCCGTGACCCCGCAGCGGACGAAGAGCCTCGCGCCGGCCATCCTGGAGGCCGAGCTCGACCTGCTCGTGATCCAGGGGACTGTGGTGTCGGCGGAGCACGTCTCGAAGAGCACCGAGCCGCTCAATCTCAAGCGCTTCATCCGGGAGTTCGACATCCCGGTGATCGTCGGTGGTTGCGCCTCCTACCAGGCGGCCCTGCACCTGATGCGCACCGGCGCCGTGGGCATCCTCGTGGGTGTGGGGCCCGGCAACGCCTGCACCAGCCGGGGCGTGCTGGGCGTCGGCGTACCCCAGGCCACGGCCATCGCCGACGGTGCCGGAGCCCGCATCCGCCACCTCGACGAGACCGGCGTGTACTGCCACGTCATCGCCGACGGCGGCATGAGCCGCGGCGGCGACGTGGCCAAGGCCATCGCCTGCGGCGCCGACGCGGTGATGCTGGGCTCGCCGCTCGCCGCCGCCAATGAGGCGCCCGGCCGCGGCTACCACTGGGGCATGGCCACGTTCCACCCCACCCTGCCGCGGGGCGCCAGGATCCGCACGGGCATGAGAGGGACGATGAGCGAGATCCTCCTGGGACCGGCGCACGAGAACGACGGCCGCTTCAACCTCTTCGGCGCGCTGCGCACCTCGATGGCGACCACCGGCTACGAGACGGTCAAGGAGTTCCAGAAGGCCGAGGTCATGGTGGCGCCCGCCCTCCAGACCGAGGGCAAGGCGGCCCAGCGGTCACAGGGCGTCGGTATGGGGCACCCTTGAGCTCGGCGGGTCCCCTCCCGGGCGACCCGGCCTTCGACACGGTCCTGGTCGTCGACTTCGGGGCTCAGTACGCGCAGCTGATCGCCCGGCGGGTGCGCGAGGCGCATGTCTACTCCGAGATCGTTCCCCACACCATGCCGGCGGGCGAGATGCTGGCCCGCCGGCCCAAGGCGATCATCCTCTCCGGCGGTCCCAAGTCGGTGCACGTCGAGTCGGCGCCCGCCATCGACCCCGACGTCTACCGCTCGGGCGTGCCGGTGCTCGGCATCTGCTACGGCGCCCAGCTGCTCGCCCACCAGCTCGGGGGATCGGTGGCCCGCACCGGCCGAGGCGAGTACGGGCGGACACCGCTCACGCTGCTGGCGCCGTCGGTGCTCTTCGCCGAGCAGCCCGGCGAGCAGGACGTGTGGATGAGCCACTTCGACGCCATTTCCAGCGCCCCCGACGGGTTTGCGGTCACGGCGCGGGCCCCCGACGCCGCCGTCGCCGCCCTGGAGGACGCCAGCCGCCGGCTGTACGGGGTGCAGTTCCACCCGGAGGTCGTCCACACCGAGCGGGGCCAGGAGATCCTCAAGCGCTTCCTCTACGACGTGTGCGGCTGTCGTCCGAGCTGGACCCGCACCTCGATCATCGAGGCGTCGGTGGAGGCGATCCGGGCTCAGGTCGGGTCCCATCGCGTGCTGTGCGCCCTCTCCGGGGGCGTCGACTCGAGCGTCGCCGCCGCGCTCGTCCACAAGGCGATCGGTTCCCAGCTGACCTGTGTGTACGTCGACACCGGGCTCATGCGGGCGGGAGAGTCGGAGCAGGTGGAGGACACCTTCCGCGGTCAGTTCCAGATCGACCTGGTGCGGGCCAAGGCTGCCGACCGGTTCCTCGAGGTGCTGGACGGGGTGGTGGATCCCGAGGAGAAGCGCAAGGCCATCGGCGCCACTTTCATCCGGGTCTTCGAAGAGGTCGCGAGTGACATCGACAACGCCCGGTTCCTCGTCCAGGGCACGTTGTACCCCGACGTCATCGAGTCGGGCACCGATGACGCGGCCAGGATCAAGTCCCACCACAACGTGGGGGGCCTACCCGCCGAGATGAACCTCGAGCTGGTCGAGCCCCTGCGCGCCCTGTTCAAGGACGAGGTGCGGGCAGTGGGCGAGGAGCTGGGCCTGCCCGAGGAGATCGTGTGGCGTCAGCCGTTCCCAGGTCCCGGGCTGGCCGTGCGCATCGTCGGCGCCGTGACGCCCGAGCGGCTCGAGCTGCTGCGGGCGGCCGACGCCATCGTCGTCGAGGAGGTGAAGCGGGCCGGCCTGTACCGCAGCCTGTGGCAGAGCTTCGCCGTCCTGCCCGGCGTGCACACCGTGGGGGTGATGGGTGACGAGCGGACCTACGCCTATCCGGTCATCATCCGCGCCGTCACGTCGGACGACGCCATGACGGCCGACTGGGCCCGCCTCCCGTACGACCTCCTCGAGCGGCTGTCGAGCCGGATCATCAACGAGGTGGCCGGCGTCAACCGGGTCGCGTTCGACGTCACGTCGAAGCCGCCAGGCACCATCGAGTGGGAGTGACCACCGCTATGGTGGCAGCGAGATGAGCGAGGCGGCCGCGGCCGGACCTGATCGGGCCGGTGAGGAGGAGCTCTTGGCCGGGCTCAACCCCGCCCAGCGTCGCGCCGTGCTGCACGGAGATGGCCCGATGCTGGTGGTCGCCGGCGCCGGCTCGGGCAAGACGCGGGTGCTCACCCGTCGGATCGCCCACCTGGTGGTGGCGCGCGGGGTGTCGCCGTTCCAGCTGCTCGCGATCACCTTCACCAACAAGGCCGCCGACGAGATGCGTCACCGCGTCGCCGCGCTGGTCGGCCCTGTGGCCGAGCGGATGTGGGTGTCGACCTTCCACTCGGCGTGCGTGCGCATCCTTCGTCGCCACGCCGACAAGCTCGGCTACCGCTCCTCGTTCACGATCTACGACCAGGCCGACGCCGTGCGACTCACCGGCTACGTGCTGCGCGATCTCGATCTCGACCCCAAGCGCTTCCCGCCTCGAGCCGTCCACGCCGCCATCAGCAACGCCAAGAACGAGATGCTCGACTTCGAGACCTACTCGGCGCGGGCGGAGAAGGTCTTCGAACGCCGGACGGCCGAGGTCTACCGCGACTACCAGCAGCGGCTCCTGGCGGCCAGCGCCATGGACTTCGACGACCTGCTCCTGGTGACGGTCAACCTCTTCCAGAGCCATCCCGAGGTGCTGGCCGAGTACCAGTCGCGCTTCTCGCACATCCTGGTGGACGAGTACCAGGACATCAACCGCACCCAGAACGAGCTGATCCTGCTGTTGGGCAAGGGGCACGGCAACGTCTTCGTGGTCGGGGACACGGACCAGAGCATCTACGGCTTCCGGGGGGCCGACATTCGCAACATCCTCGAGTTCGAGGAGGCCTTCCCCGACGCCACCGTCGTCCTGCTGGAGCAGAACTACCGATCCACGCAGACCATCCTCGACGCGGCCAACGCCGTCATCTCCAACAACGTGATGCGCAAGCCCAAGGTCCTGCGAACCGAGCACGTGGGTGGCGAGCGGATCTCGTACTACCAGGCCGAGGACGAGCGGGACGAGGCCTTCTGGGTGGGCGAGGAGATGGCCCGCCTGCACTCCACCGGCCGATGCCGGTGGGGTGACGTGGCCGTGTTCTACCGCACCAACGCCCAGAGCCGGGCGATCGAGGAGGAGCTGGTCCGGCGGGCCGTTCCGTACGTCGTGGTCGGCGGGCCGCGCTTCTACGACCGCCGCGAGGTGAAGGACCTCCTCGCGTACCTCAAGGTCCTCGTCAACCCCGACGACGAGGTCTCGTTCCGGCGCATCGTCAATGTCCCCCGTCGAGGGGTGGGAGACACCAGCGTCCGGCGCATCGAGGCGTGGGCCTCCTCCCACGGTGTGACGTTCGGTGCGGCCCTGGCCGAGGCCGAGCGAGCGGGCGTCACCGGTAAGGCCGCCACCGGGGTCCGCAGCCTGCTCCAGCTGCTCGAGCGCCTGCGCAGCGACGCCGATGGTGAGCTGTCCGGCGCCGACCCGGCGGTGGTGCTGGAGGCGTTGCTGGAGCTCACCGGCTACCGGGCCGAGCTCGAGGCCGAGCACAGCCTCGAGGCGGCGGGACGGCTCGAGAACCTGGCCGAGCTGGTCGGCGTCGCCAGCGAGCACGAGGACCTGGCTTCCTTCCTCGAGGGGGTGGCCCTGGTGAACGACGCCGACGACCTCGACGACGACGATTCCAGGGTCGCACTGATGACCCTCCACACGGCCAAGGGCCTCGAGTTCCCCGCCGTGTTCCTCGTCGGCATGGAGGAGGGGGTGTTCCCCCATCTGCGGGCATTGGGCGAGCCCGACGAGCTCGAGGAAGAGCGCCGTCTGTGCTACGTCGGCATGACGCGGGCCCGCGAGTACCTGTACCTGTCCCACGCCACCTGTCGCGGGCTGTGGGGCTCGGTCCAGTGGAACCCGCCCAGCCGTTTTCTGAAAGAGGTCCCGGAGATGCTGCTGCGGGCGGCAGGAAACGGTGCGACGAGCAACGGCGCCAACGGCGCCAGCAGGTCGGGGACCCGTGGCCGCGACGCACTCGTCGAAGAGGCCCGCCGGGCCGGTCGGACGAGCCCGGCCCGGACCACGGGAGCGGAGCGGCTGGGCCTGAAGATCGGTGACGACGTCGTCCACGGCAAGTGGGGAGAAGGCGTGGTCCTCGAGCTGCGCGGCAGGGGCGACAAGGCCGAGGCCACGATCCGGTTCCCGGGTATCGGCGAGAAGCAGCTCCTGCTGGCCTGGGCGCCGCTCAAGCGGGCCTGACCGCCGTGAGTGGCCCGGTTGGTGGGGCCGCACCGGGCCCTGCGTAGTATGCGATGGATGAACAGGCCCTACCGCGTGATCGTGGCCAAGCCTGGCCTCGACGGGCACGACCGGGGGGCCAAGGTGATCGCACGGGCCCTGCGCGACGCGGGCTTCGAGGTCATCTACACCGGCCTGCACCAGACACCCGAACAGGTCGTCCAGGCCGTGATCCAGGAGGACGCGGACGCCGTCGGCCTGTCGCTGCTCTCGGGGGCGCACCTCACCCTGGTCCCGAAGATCATGGAGGCCCTCAGGTCCCACGGCGCCGGCGACGTGCTGGTGGTCTGCGGGGGCATCATCCCCGAGGCCGACATCCCCAAGCTCACCGAGATCGGCGTGGCCAAGGTGTTCACCCCCGGGGCCCCGCTCCAGAACATTCTCGAGTGGCTGGGCGACGAGCTCGACCGCCGGGAGGCGGCGAGCGAGAGCAGCCAGACCTAGATCCGACGACCGAGCCGACAGGAGAGGCAGCCAGGTGGACCTGTTCGAATACCAGGGCAAGCAGTACTTCGCCCGTTACGGGATCCCCGTGTCGCCAGGAGGCGTGGCCGACACGGCCGACCAGGCCGTGGTCGAGGCCGACCGGGTGGGGTACCCCGTCGTGGTCAAGGCCCAGGTCCAGGTCGGCGGTCGGGGGAAGGCCGGGGGCATCAAGCTGGCGGGTGACGCCGCCGAGGTCCGGCGCCACGCCGAGGCCATCCTCGGGATGGACATCAAGGGCCACGTGGTGCGCCGGCTCTGGATCGAGCACGCCTCGGACATCGCCAAGGAGTACTACGCCAGCTTCACGCTCGACCGCTCGGCGAAGCTCCATCTCGGGTTGGTGTCGAGCAGGGGCGGCGTCGACATCGAGGAGGTGGCGTCCGAGGAGCCCGAGGCCATCGCCCGGCTCCACATCGATCCCGTCGACGGGCTCACGGTCGAGGCGGCCGCTGCCCTGGTGGATCGGGCAGGGCTCGACGAGGAGGCCCGGGAGGGCGCCATCGACCTGCTGGTCAAGCTCTACCGCTGCTTCGTGGAGGGCGATGCCGACCTGGTGGAGGTCAACCCG
>DATBBR010000150.1 GCA_036270875.1 Acidimicrobiales bacterium | reverse complement strand
GCGGTCCAGCTCCCGCTGCAGCCGCTTCTTGGTGCACACCCCATCCTGGGCGGCCAGGAACCGCTTCATCGTCTGGTGGAAACGCTCCACCTTCCCGCAGGTCTGAGGGTGGTAGGCGCGGCTGTGCTTCGAAGTGATGCCAAAGGCGAACAGCTCCTGTTCGAACCCACCGGCCAGGCCGTGGGTGTGCTGGGAGGAGAACACGAGCCCGTTGTCAGACAGAAATGCCGCCGGATAGCCCCATCTCTCAGCCGAAACATGCAGAACCCGGATCACGTCGGTGGCCTTGACCCGCACCATGGCCCGTGAGGCGATGCAGGTCCGTGAGTGGTCGTCGATGACGTTCAGGACCTCGAAGACCTGCCCGCTTGCGAGCTCGACATGGGTCACGTCGGCCTGCCAGCACTCGTTGGGCACATCAGCCACGAAGCGCACATACGAGCTCTTCGGTCGCTTCTGGGGCTGGGGGACGACGAAGCCCCGAGCCTTGAGCACCCGCCAGATGGTCGAGGTCGACGGGACCCGGCGGTGGCGGCGGGCAAGGTGGTAGCCGATGGTGTCGGCGCCCGCATCCAGTCCGTCGTCGGCCAGCTCCTTGCGTAAGCCGACGATCTCGTCCTCCCAGCGATCGCCGATGCGCCTCGGCGAGGCCTTTGGACGCCGGCTTCTTGCCTCGAGTCCAGCTTCACCCTCGAGGCGGTAGCGCCGTAGGAGCTTGAACAGCCAGCTGGCGCTCACCTGATGGGATCTGGCCAGCTCCTTGATGGGCCGCCCCGTCCGCAGGTGCGTCTCGATGAGGAACCGGCCCATGTCCATAGGAGACCCTCCCCGCTAGCGGTCTCCTATGTCTTGACACATCCCTCTGGTCGGCGGTCTCCGATGTCCTGAACCCCGACACTGCCGGGGGCGCCACATCTTCCCTGGTCAGCGGCTTGCGGTACTGACGGAACGGAGCTGTCGGACCTTGGCGCGACCTCCACGTGACCTAACGGATCGCGAGACCTCGTCGCGCGCGGCCCGTCCGCGCGCGTCGAGCGCGTCAGTGAGGCGCGCTTCGAGGCCGGGCAGTAGGTGTCCGTAGGTGTTGAGCGTCACCGTGATCGACGAGTGGCCCATGCGTTCCATGAGCGCCCTCGCGTGCGCGCCCTCGGCGATGAGCAACGCAGCGTAGGTGTGCCTCAGGTCGTGAAATCTCAGCTCGTGTCAAATGCAGAAGGGTCCGTTCCACTTGCCGGCGCCGTCGACCCAGACGACTTGCAGAGCGCCACCGTTCGTCACGATGAACACATCGGTTTGGTTAGCAACGCCGAACTGCCGAGACGCGCTCAGGGTTCCGCCCGCGGGAACGAAGCCGGTCGGCGAGATGGCCAACGGGCCACGCCACTTGCCGGCGCCCTGGACCCAGAGGACCTGGGCGGTGCCGTTCTTGTCGAGCACGAACACGTCGGTCTGGTTACCGGAGCCGAACTGCTGGGAGGCGGCCAGGGCTGCGCCGGCCGGTAGTCCAGGCTGGGGTCGAGGGTCAGCTCCCGGAGGAGTTCGCCCTCGTCGGTGACGAGTGGGGAGGGTGCAAACTCCAGCGGGCGGAAACCAGTGTGGACGCGCCGCTCAGGTCGGGTCGTGACCTGCACCCGATCCCGATGCGACCTCGGCGAGCGTGCGCCCGGTGAGCACGGACTCTGGCTGGTCTCGGACCGGGTCCCGCCGGGTGTTGGCCTCCTCGTCGTCCATCTTGACCAGAAGCCAAGCCTCATCCTTGCCCGTTCGGAAGCGGGTGAGGGCGAAACCGCCCCGCAGCTTGCGACCCTCCAGCCATATGGCAGCGTGGCCGTCGCTGAGCGCCTTGTCCAAGGGGACAGCCTTGCCGTCACGTTCGGTCAGGTTACGGAACGTGCCGGTATCCCAGACCACCACGGTGCCGGCACCGTACTCGCCCTCTGGGATCGTACCCTCGAAGTCTCTGTACTCGAGGGGGTGGTCCTCGGTCGGGACAGCCAGTCGCTTCTGCTTGGGGTTGAGTGATGGCCCCTTGGGCACCGCCCACGACTTCATCACCCCGTCCACCTCCAGGCGGAAGTCGTAGTGCAGTCGGGACGCGTCGTGCTGCTGCACCACGAAGTGGGGCTGGTGCCCCTTCCCACCAGATGGCCGCCGACGACCCTTGGGCTCCGGCGTCTGCTCGAAGTCCCGCCGGCGCTCATACTCCTCCAACGCTTCCTTTGTCTTCGCCGTCCTGGCCACTCCCATCACCCCTGTCCTGAAGCGCTCGCTCGAATGGGCGACGGCCTCCTAGACCATCTGCACCCTATGAGAGGGTCTCAGGCGCCCGACGAGCCAGTGTGCCGCTCGTCGTTGACAGCCTGCCCAATGGAGCTGGGATCGGTGAAGGCGATGCCCCTGAGTGCACCGCCAGCTCTATGTTCAGAATTCTTGACTAATACATGGCCTGATGACCGTAGGTGCTTGCGTCCAGCCGGTGGGCGAGCTAGATCGGCGGGAAAGGAGACTTGGAGGAGTCTAGAGCTGGAGATGGCGGCTGGGTCGCTCTAGAAGATGCTTCCAGTCTCGGTCTGCACCGGCGACCGAGGAGTTGACGGCATGGCCGACCAAGGATACGCGGGGCTGAACCGGTCCATCGAGAAGACCAATCAGATGCTGACGCACATTGAAGAGGCTTACGGTTGGCCGCGAGACCGCCGGCGCCAGTCTTTTGCAGCGCTCCGTGCGGTGCTGCACGCCTTGCGGGACCGTCTGACCGTCTATGAAGCGGCGGATCTGGCAGCCCAACTTCCACTCGTGGTTCGGGGTCTCTACTACGAGGGCTGGAGCCCTTCCAAGGTCCCGATCAAGATGCACAGGGACGAGTTTCTCGACCGCGTCGGTCGGGAATTTCCCTTCGACATCGAGGGCGGCAGAGAGACGCTCATCGAGCGGGTGCTGCAGGCCGTCCGTCGCTTCGTCACCCCAGGCGAGTGGGACCACATCCGCTCCAGCTTGCCCAGAGATCTGGTCGAGCTCCTTCCTAGTTAGGTCTCCCCGTTCTGACGTCACGGTTCCGAGCGACTCCGGGCAGATGTCGGTGGCGAAAATGCTCCCGGGCTGATTGCCCAAAGGAGGATGCAGAATGACCGGACAGGAGGAGACGGGGCTTCCCGCACAGCAACAGACCTATCCCGGCACCACTGGTCAGATGACCCCCGAGCCGTTCGATGAGATGCGAAAACTACCGCGGATCCGCCCGACTCGAGGGGAGACGGGCACTCGTCACCGGCGTCGACTCGGGCATTGGCAGGGCCGTGAGTGTCGGCTTTGCCAAGGAAGGCGCTCGCCTTGCCATTGCCTACCTCGAGGAGCACGACGACGCGAAGCACACCCGGTCGTTGGTGGAGCGGACCGGTAGCTCCTGCACTCTCATCCCGGGTGATCTATTACAAGAGGATCACTGCGTCCGCGCGGTCCCCGAACGGATCTGGCAGTCAACTAGCGGTAAGCAGGGCCCCACTGCAAGGTGCGCGCGACTACCTCGACCTCTACGATGACGTCGTCGCCATCCGGGCGTCGGCCGGTGGCACAACCCCACGAAGTTGATTCGACGCCTGCAGCTCAGAGTCTCGCGGTATGCGCGATACGGCCTTTGACCACGCGCTCCAGGTTCCGCAGCAACCGACGATTGCGAAGGGTAAGCGAGAAGTCGATGAGCGGATTGTCCACGACCAAGCTGGGACCGCGTAATGGATGCTCGTCTATAGCGACGACGACGTTCTCACCCCACGGCAAGACCCGGATAGCTACCCGCAGCGTGCCCACGGGCAGCATGTGCGCCTCCAGCTCGAGACACGACGGTTGTCGGCACAGCCGGGAGGTGGTCTTGTCCTCGACGCGCAGAGGTCCCTGGCCGGCGCTGTAGTGAATGCTGGTGCCTGGTTCTGGCCACCCTTCATCAACGGCACGTATCGCTGCCGTGCCGACGACCCAGTCAGCGTACGAGTAGCCATCCGACAAGACCGACCATACCTCCTCCGGGGTTGCCTCGATCAGCGCGTTCCGAATGGCCATCACTGCCTCGTTCCTGGGCCCAGCCGGCTATTCCACCTGATCGTCGAGCGCCCGCGACCGCTCCGCCAACCTCGGATGGCCCGGCTTCTTCGACTGAGCGGCCCGGACTGCCGCGGGGCGCTCATCTGGTGCTGGCAATGCACGAAGTAGCTCTTCTCTGTTGGCGTACTCGACCGGCGGCAGGGCCCGAAGAGCTCGCATCAGCTCGTGGGTAACCCCACGACGCTTCGCACTCGAGATCAACTCGTCCTTTGTCACTGGGTAGTCGACATCGTCGAGCTGAGACACCACAGAATCGATCCAGCTGGAGGACATGCTTCTCCCTCTCGCTCTCAATATCCCGCGCCTGCGTTCGCTCTCCCATGCGTCTATCGTGACGCCGACATCCTCTCGTCCGGTCCTCTAGCCCGAACGCAGACTGGATGCAAGTGTCGATAGCGTCGAAGCGAGGAACCGCTCCCGCAGCAGGCCGGGTGCAATCCCGAAGCCCCCATCGCCCATGTACGCCCCGGACTTGGTGGCCGATGTGATCCTGCGGGTTCGCGAGCGACCCGCTTCGCGAGGCTCGCGTGAGGGGCTATTCCGGCAGCTCGTCGCCGAGCTAGTGCGCCACGAGGTCGCTGAGGAGGAGATACTTCGCCCCGTCAGTAGACGGGATGCGGGCGATTCGATCGCCGACGCTCGCTATGTGGCTGGCCGGCCAACCGTCCAAGGTCTCTAGCTCAAGCCCGGCACCCATGCAACAGAACGAGAGCAGCTATCGGTTCGGGATCGGAACACCCGGACTGCCACACCTCTGTTTCCAAAGCCCTACCCCGGGCGATCGATAGGGAGCAATCCCTCCACGCGGGCCAGGACGGTGATCGCAGTCGGGCTCCCATCTTCCGATCTCCGCCGCTATTTCGAGTCCGTCACGCGAGCCTTAACCCTCCACGCGACCCACGGGACCATCGATACGGAGCAGGTCGGACTGCCGATCTGGATCTGCAGGGACCAGTTGGTCCCGTGGACGGTGATATGGCCCCACCTCCGCCTCTACGCTTGAGGAATCCGGAACAGCAAGAGTTCGCCGGCGGTCACATTGGAGTCCCAGCTACCTGTAGAGGAGGAGTCACGTGGCCAGCGAGCCGACAGAGGCAGCCTCACCGAGAGGACCGGCCCCGCTTTCCTTCGAGCAACCGAACTCCATAACCAGGCGGTTCGACTTCTGGGACGATCGCTACGAAGGGCGACGTCTCTTCTCGGAGGCTCTCGGGACGTTCTTCCTCGTCCTTGTGGCGGTGGGGGCCGGTATCGTGAACACCCGCTTCGGCGGCAACGCGGTCCCATATGGTGCCCGGGTCGTCGCGCCGGGACTGATGGTGGCCGCCATAATCCTGTTCATGGGGGCGGTCTCGGGAGCGCACCTCAACCCGGGAGTCAGCATCGCCTTCGCGTTGCGGGGCAACTTCCCCTGGAGGCGCGTCCCTTTCTACATCGTCGCCCAGTTGCTAGGTGCCATCCTGGCCACGTTGCTCCTGTGGGCGCTTATCGGCAAGCACGGTGCCGCGGGTCTGACGCTTCCGGGCCACGGCATCTCCACGACGACCGCCATGCTATGGGAGATGGTCCTCACCGTCGGGCTGGTCAGCACGATCCTCGGGACAGCGTCGGGGGCTCAGCAAGTCGGGCCCTTCGCCGCCATCGGCGTCGGCAGCTACATCGCACTGGCCGGACTGTGGGGGGCGCCTGTCAGCGGCGCTTCGATGAACACCGCCCGTTCGCTCGGGCCCGCCTTGGTGCTGAACGACTGGACCTCGTGGTGGGCGTACCTGGCTGGGCCGGTAGCGGGCGCTGTTATCGCCGTCGGTATCGCCTTCGTCCTCAGGGGCCGGGGCGGCGGCCTGACCGCGGCGCGGGCGGCTCAGGGCACGCTGGGCACGCGGTGGCCCCCAGGACGTGGGTGAGAGGGGAGGCGACGGAGAGAAGGAGGTTGACGACGAGGCGAAGGCGACGCCACCTCCACCAGGAGACGGTGGCTATGGACTCGTCGTCCCGGCCACGAGGGCTTCGCTCACCTGCCACAGCCGCTCGGCCGTCGCTCGGTCGTTGGTCTGCGGGGTCGTCTCGGCCTGGCGCTCCGCCTTGAAGTACGCGCCCGTGACTTGGGCCAGCTCGGGGTTCGAGGCAGCCCAGATGCTTGTCCTGGCACCCTTTTCCGGCCCGGCCATGAACGGCCACATGAGCATCCCCACCAACCGGTAGCCCAGGGGCATCGTCGATCCGAGACTTGTCTTCACGAACCCAGGATCGACGCAGTTGGCAGCTACCCCGCTGCCCTGCAGGCGCCGAGCAAGCTCATACGTGAACACGACGAGGGCCAGCTTGGAGTTGTTGTACGCGCGCTGTCCGAACCGTCGCTCGCTCTGGAGGTCATCGAAGTCGATACGACCAGCTCGATGGGCGGCTGACGCGACATTGAGGATCCGGGAAGGGGCTGACGCTCTCAGCACGTCGAGGAGCAGGGTTGTCAGCAGGAACGGGGCAAGGTAGTTGACGGCGAAGGTGAGCTCGAGCCCCTCAGGTGTGACCGAGCGCGTTCCGACATCGACACCTGCGTTGTTGACGAGGACATCGAGGCGGTCGAAGCGATCCACGAAGTCCCGAGCCAATGCTCGGACATCGCCCTGCGACGCCAGGTCGGCGACGAGAGGATGGACCTTGCCCGTGCCACCAGCCTGCTGGATCCGCTCGCTGGCGGCCTGAGATCGTTCCTCGGAACGACCAACCACGACGACCGTGGCACCGATGGCGGCCAGGCCCCGAGCCGTGCTTTCCCCGATTCCGGAGGTCGCGCCAGTCACGAGGACGACCTTCCCCGCCATGGCG
This sequence comes from Acidimicrobiales bacterium, assembly GCA_036270875.1. NCBI lineage: Bacteria > Bacillati > Actinomycetota > Acidimicrobiia > Acidimicrobiales > Acidimicrobiales bacterium. Next base: position 10,757 of record DATBBR010000150.1, on the reverse strand, counting down.
TCGCTCGACATCGGTCCTCCCACCTCGGTTCATCCGCCTCGAATGGAGGCTACAGCTGACCCCGATCGGCGCGCCGCAGGGCGGCAATACTGAGAGGGTGCTGATCCGGATCGAAGGCTCCGACCTGCCGGGAAGGTCCTGTGGTCCCAGCCCTGACTTTCCCGGCCACGACAACGTTCACGTCGGAGTGCAACGCCGCAACAAGCGGGACGAGCTGCTCGATCTGATTCCCGGCGATGCACCCTCAGCCACGTGGACTTTCGACTGCACTGCCTTGCGCACGCCGGCCGGCGTCGACATCAATGGTCGCTACATCCAGGGGCCGGCGGGTGGCCGGTTCATCTACCTGTCGTGGGGGACCGTCGATGGCGACGAGAGCTTCATGCTCTTCCGGCGGGCGAAGCTCTGGCTGGACGCGATCCCTCCCGCGGTGCTCGACCGGGCGATGGAGCGCGGGCTGCTCGTGGGGCGGCTCGGCTTGACCGACCAAAAGGGCAATCCCCTGTGCGCCGCGGTGCGGCCTCCCTTGATCGAGTGGTCGGCTGCGCCAACGCAGTGATGCCAGTCGTCATCGCCGCCGCCGGCGGGTTGGCCTACATCACCTGCGACGTCGGGCGGTGGGCGCCGTCAGACGCTCTAAGGCAGCGGAACGGCGCTCGACGAATGGTGACGTCGGACCGGGACCCCCTAGGCGACGGCGACGGGCAGATGCTTGATGCCGTTGATGAAGTTGGACAGGAGCCGCTCGGGTTCTCCTGTCGCGTGGATGCCTGGCGCCCGGCCGAGAAGCTCGCGGAACATCACCGTGATCTCCTGGCGGGCCAGGTGGGCCCCCAGGCAGAAGTGCGGCCCTGGACCGCCGAAGCCGACGTGGGGATTGGGGTCACGGCCGATGTCGAAGCGATAGGGGTCCTCGAACACGGCCTCGTCGCGGTTGGCGGACCAGTACGTCAGCAGCACCTTGGCACCCGCGGGGAGGTCGACGCCGCCGAGCGTCACGTCCCTGGTGGCCGTCCGGCGCATGAAGATCACCGGCGAGGCGATCCGGACGATCTCCTGGACCGCTGTCGGCGCCAGCGTCTCGAAGTCCGCGGCCCAGGCTGCCCGCAGTTCGGGATGGTCGGTGAGCAGCCTCATCCCGTGGCTGATGGCGTTGCGGGTCGTCTCGTTGCCCGCCACCACGAGCAGGATGAAGAACGAGGCCAGCTCCTGGTGGGTCAGCTGCTCCCCATCGACGTTCGCCGTGACCAGGGCCGAGGTGACGTCGTCGCCGGGGTGCTCGGCCCGGTGCCGGCCGAGATCCTCCATCAGCTGGGTCAGCTCCTGGCCCGAGGTGAGCAGAGCCATGACGACGTCGCTGCCCTCGGGCACGTACTCGGGATCCATGCCGCCGAGGATGACGTTCGAGTGACGGAAGACGAAATCGTGATCGCGTTCGGGCACTCCCATCATGTTGCAGATGATCCGCAGCGGCAGCTTGGCCGCCACCTCGGTCACGAAGTCGCACGTCCCCTTCTCGATCACGTCGTCGACGATGAGCGACGCGGACCGCTGGACCTCGTCTCCGATCTTCTTGACCATCCGCGGCGTGAACGCGGCCGAGACGATGCGCCGCAGCCGAGCGTGGCGGGGGTCGTCCAGGTTGATCATGGAGCCGAAGAACTCGAGGAACTCCGTCGGCATGTCGAAGATGCTCGTCGCGCCCTGGCCCGAGCAGAACGACCCCGTCTCGCGGCTCGCCTCGACGACGTCGGCGTGGCGGGTGACGGCGTAGTAGCCCGATCCATCCAGCGGAACGGGGACGGCGACGCCGGGTGGGGGCTCGGGGTCGTCGAAGTGGGCGATCGGTCGATGCCGGCGGAGAGCCTCGAAGGCCGCTTCGCGCTCGTCGAGGGGCCGAGCCCAGAAGGCCAGGTCAGAGAGGTCGATGTCGTCGATCGTCAGCGCCGGGTTCGGGTTCACGATTCCTCCCGCGTCCAGTCCCCCGCACTGTCTAGCGCAGAGACGGTGGATCTCACCTACCTGGCCGAGCCCGCCCCCCAGGGCTGCACGACGTAGGCACCCTCCATCGCTCTGGCTTCCTCCATCGACACGATCGTCCGGCCGAACGGGAAGAGAGCGGCGCCGGCAAGCCGGAAGTGGGCGATGGCGAAGGGGATGCCGATGATCGTGATGGCGCAGATCACGCCGGAGATCACGTGTGCGAGGGCGAGCCACCAACCGAACAGGATGAACCAGAGCACGTTGCCGACCGCCGAAGGGTTCTCGCCGGGGATCCTCACCATGGCCGAGCCGAACGGCCAGAGCGTGAAGCCGGCGAGCTTGAAGGCCTGGATGCCGAACGGGATCGTGATGATGAGGACGAAGCAGATGAGGCCGGCCACGGCGTAGCTGAGGGCCAGGACCAACCCACCCAGCAGCAACCACAGGATGTTGCCGATGACACGCACTAGCGGGAAGCCTGTTGGGCTTGCTGGGCTTGGCGGGCCTTCATGCGGCGACGACGCCTGGCGACGAGCCGGTCGGCCAGGGCGCCGAGGACGGCAGCCAGGATCAGGGCCCAGATGAGCGACACGTGGGCGGAGAAGAACACGAAGTGGATCGTGACCGAGTCGCTGTTCTCGACGATGAAGGCGATCAGCAGCGCGACCACGATGGCGAGGCCGATCAGCCGCGCCATCTCCCGGGTGTCACGCTTCTCTCGGGCCGGCGGCGCGGCACCAGCCGGTGTCGTCCCGGGCGGAGGCGTCCCTGTGCCCTGTGTGGGTCGATTCTCGGTGCTCGTGGCTCCCCCTCCCTGCCCTGCTACACGAAATGGTACACCTGCCCCGTTGTGGATGCCCTGAGCCCACCAGCCGACCGGTCTACGTTGGACACGTGGCACGACCAGGTCCGGCCGCCGGGTCGGCAGCCGAAGGAGAGGAAAGGCCCTCGACCGCCGAGGTCGAGCAGCGTCTCCACGAGCACCAGTCGACGCCGCTCGGTGAGTGCGGAGAAGCGCCCGATCCCCGGTTCAGCTTCGCCAACGAGCGCACCTTCCTGGCCTGGAGCCGCACCGCGCTCGCCCTCATTGCCGCCGGCCTGGCTGCGGCCCAGCTCCTGCATTTCGGCTTCGGCGGCGTCCGCCTCATCATCGCCCTCCCGCTGATCGTCCTCGGTGGGGTGGCCGCCGTCACCAGCTACCGCCAGTGGGAGGACAACGAACGCCGGCTTCGGCTACGGCTCCCCCTGACCTACTCGCCGGTCGGCAAGCTCGTCGCCGTGGGGATCTCGGTCGTCGGTGTGGCCGCCGGCATCCTCGTGATCGTCGACCTGATCGCCAAGTGACCGAAACCGACGCCGCCCATCAGCTGCCCGACGAGCCCGAGCGGGGACTGGCCACCGAGCGGACCGCGCTCGCGTGGACGAGGTCGGCGCTGGCGCTGGCCGCGATCGGCGCCCTTGCGGTGCGCCGCGGAGCCCAGGGAGACCTGCCGAGCGTCGCCTACCCCGTGGGTGCCGTGCTCTTCGGGGCAGCCGTCGCCGTGTGGATGCTGGGGGCGAGCATCTACAGCAGGCGAGTGGCCGCCGCCGGCCCCGACGACCCGGCGCCGCACGCCGTGGCGTTCAGGGTCATGTCGATCGGCACCGTCGCCATCGCCGTGGCGGCAATCGTCCTCGCCATCCCTGTGTAGGTCCCCCGTCAGCTCATCGGCACAGGATCATTCCCTCGCAGCGACCGTTGCGCGAGCATTACCGTCACCAACGCGAGCAGGTGGTGGTCGCATGCAGACACGCAAGCTCCTCGCCGAGCTGCTGGGCACGGCGATTCTTGTCTTCTTCGCCGTCGGGGTGGCCACCCTCTCACTCGGGTTCAAGTTCGCCGGGAGCAGCACCTCGGCCGGCGTGGTGGCCACGGCCCTGGCCTTCGGCCTGGTCCTCTTGGCGCTCGTCTACGCCATCGGACCCATCTCTGGCTGTCACGTCAACCCCGCGGTCACCATGGCCTTCGTCACCTCCCGGCGCATGTCCATCCAGGAGGCCATCGGCTACTGGATCGCCCAGTTCGTCGGCGCGATCCTCGGGGCCCTGGCCCTCTGGGGCATCTTCACCGGATCCCCCGGCTACAGCACCGGCAACCAGGGCCTGGGCACCGACGGCTGGGGCAAGCACTCGCTCATTCACCTCAATGTCGGTGGAGCGTTCGCCGCCGAGGTCGTCCTCACGTTCCTCTTCGTCCTCGTGGTGCTGGCCGCGACCAGCCACCTGACCTCGGCCGGCTTTGCCGGGCTGGCCATCGGCATGGGCCTCGCCACGGTCCACCTCGTCGGCATCCCCCTCACCGGCACCTCCGTCAATCCGGCGCGCAGCCTCGGCCCGGCGTTGATCGTGGGCGGCGACGCCCTCAGTCAGCTGTGGCTCTTCATCGTGGCGCCACTGGTGGGGGGCGCCATCGCCGCCCTCGTCTGGGGCTATCTGTTCGTTCCCGAGCGAGCAAAAGAGCCGGTGCCGCCCGGCCGCGTCGAGCCCTCCGATATCCCCCGGCCCTCGACGGGAAGCTGAGGCGCGGGCCCAGGCATGGGCCGGCGAAGCCGATCGCGTTAACGGCGACGTCTCCGGTACGATCGCCTGGACACCGTCATACGCGACGAGGCGCATCTGGAGGCTCCATGGCTGAAGCCGCAGCCCTGAAGGGCAAGCTCGGCCGGGTCTCGTGCAGCATCCCCCCCGACGGTGGTGGCGAGGTGCTGATCGAGGTGCGGGGCGGAGCCGAGGCGTTCACCGCATATCCGGCCGAGCCCAAGAGCATCGCCACCGGACGAACGGTCGTGGTGGTGGAGCAGCTCTCCCCACGCTCGGTCCTCGTCACCCCCTACTGGACCCAAGGAGAGTAGATGTTCTTCTGGCGCATACCCGCACCCAACGAGGCGTTGATCATCTCGGGGGCCAAGCACCACGAGGCAACAGGAGGACCGGACTTCCAGGTCGTCGTGGGCCACGGCGCGTGGGTCCTGCCGTTCCGCAAGGTCGCACGCAAGCTCTCCCTTGACGTCCGGGAGGCGATACTCGCCGAGGACTGCGTGACGACCCAGGGCATCCCCCTTCGCGTCCAGGCCGTGTGCGTCTTCAAGGTCGCCGACGACCCGGCGAGCATCGCCAACGCCGCCCGGCGGTTCCTCGATCAGCAGAACCGTATGGAGCAGCTCGTCGGGCAGGTCTTCGGCGGCCATCTGCGGTCAATCGTCGGCGGCCTCACCGTGGAGGAGATCATCCGGGACCGGGAGCGGTTGCGCCAGGAGGTGATCCGGTCCTCGGACATCGAAGTCGAGCGGCTCGGTCTCACCGTCGACAGTCTGCAGATCAAGGAGATCGTCGATCCGAGCGGCTACATCGCCAACATCGCCGCGCCGCACACCGCCGTGGTCCAAAAGGATGCCCGCATCGCCCAGGCCGCGGCCGACCGCGAGGCCACCGAGCGCGAGCAGGAGGCCAACGCCCTCAAGTCCGAGGCCGTGCGCTCGTCCCAGATCAAGCAGGCCGGCTATCAGGCCGAAGTGGACCGGGCGGCGGCGCAGGCGGCCCAGGCCGGGCCCCTGGCCGACGCCGAGGCCAAGCAGCAGGTGGTGCAGACGGAGACGGCGGTGGCCAAGCTGGAGGCCCAGCGGGAAGAGCAGCGGCTCCAGAGCACGGTGAACCGACCCGCCGACGCCGAGGCCTACAAGCAGGTGACCCTGGCCAAGTCGGCCAAGGAGGCCCGGGTGCTCGACGCCGAGGCCGAGGGGCAGGCCATCAAGGTCAAGGGCGAGAGCGAGGCCGGGGTGCTACGGGTACGGGCGGACGCCCTCAAGGCCAACCAGCAGGCCCTGGTGACCCAGGCGCTGGCCGAGCGCCTGCCCGACATCGTCGCCGCGGCCACGAAGAGCCTGACGGGCGCCAACCTCACCGTCCTCAACGGCGGCGAGGGCCTCGCCGATCTGGTCGGCCAGGTGGTGGGCCAGGGCTTCACGCTCTTCCAGGGGCTGCGCCAAGGGCTCGGCGTGGACGGGCCGGCCGACAACGGGCAGGCCGACAACGGGCCGGCAGTCGAGGGTGCGCGGCAGGAGGAGGAACGGCCGGCGGTCGAGAAGGCCGTGGGCCCGGGACGGCGGTCCACAGACCCGGCCGGCAAAGGAGACCGCTCTACCGAGACGGCGGGGCCCCGACCCAACTCACGCTGACCGACGCGAGTGACGGCGTGACGGGGACCGGCGCCCAGGTGCTCACCCCCGAGTGGCTCACCAGCGCCCTCTCCCCTCTGCTCGGGGACGTGAGGGTCGGGTCGGTCGCCTGCGCGCCCGTGGGCACGGGACAGATGAGCGACTGCGTGCGCCTCATCCCGACCTACGACGGTCCGACGGCCGCGCCCCGGTCGATGATCGCCAAGCTTCCGGCCGCCGACGCGACCAGCCGGGCGACGGCGGCGGCGCTGCGCAACTACGAGATCGAGGTCAGCTTCTACCGCCAGCTGGCGCCGCAGCTTCCGGTACGGGCGCCCCGGTGCTACCACGCCCACCTCGACACCACGGGTACGGACTTCGTGCTCCTGTTGGAGGACGTCGCCCCGGCCCGCCAGGGCGACCAGCTGGCGGGCTGCAGCGTCGACGAGGCGGCGGTGGCCGTCGAGGAGCTCCCCCGGCTCCACGCGCCCCGGTGGGGTGACCCGAGCCTGGCCGAGCTCGACTGGCTCCATCGCAGTCCCGCGGAGGCCGTCGACTTCACCAGCCAGCTGGTGGCCGGCCTGTACGGCGGGTTCTGCGAGCGCTACGCCGGGCGCGTCGACGCCGACATCATGGCCCTGGGTGAGCGGCTGATGGCGAGGCTTCCGAGCTATCTCGGCGATCGCCGTGGGCCGTGGACGGTCGCCCATGGCGACTTTCGGCTCGACAACCTGCTGTTCGGCACGGCCGGCCCGGGAGGCCGGCCCGGAGAGACCGATGGCGCCGGGCCGCCGGTCGTGGTGGTCGACTGGCAAACCGTGACCCACGGCCCCGGCATCGGCGACCTGAGCTACTTCCTCGGCGCTGGCCTGGTCCCCGAGGCCCGGCGCAGCCACGAGCACGATCTCGTCCGCGCCTACCACGACGCGCTCCAGGCGGCGGGCGTCGTCGGCCTGGCCTGGGACGACTGCTGGGCTCAGTACCGGCGCTACACCTTCGGCGGGCTCATCATGGCCATCGCCGCGTCCATGCTGGTCGAGCAGACCGACCGGGGTGACGACATGTTCGTGACCATGGCCCAGCGCCACGGTCGCCACGCCATCGACCTCGAGGCCGAGCGGCTCATCCACTGACCTCCCGTGCCCCGCCTCACGCCGCTGGACGAGCAGTTCGTCCATCAGATCCCCGAGCCCCTTCCCCACGTCGTCACGTTTCACGAGCACTGGCGGGAGAGCCTCTTCTTCGTCCTCCACCCTCCCTCCGGCCCTGGTGACGTGGTCATACTCACTTTGGCCCACTTCCCCGCTCGCCAACTCGTGGACTCCCTCCAGCTCGGACGGGTGGGGGACAGTCCGACCGTGGCCCATCATCAACGCAGCTACGACGGCGACCCGCATTCGATGGTCGTCGGGCCCGTCACGATCGACATCGTCGAGCCCTTCGAGACCGTGCGCCTGCGCGTCGACGACGCTCCGGAGGCGGCGGTCGGTCTCGATCTCACGTTCAGTGCCCGCACCCCGGCCCACGGCCTACGCCGGGGAACGATGAAAGCGGGGCACGAGATCGTGTGGGACCAGAGCCATTTCGTCCAGTCGGGTACCTACAACGGCGTCTACCGGCACGCGGGACACAGCTACGAGGTGCGGGACTGGTGGGGTCAACGGGACCATTCGTGGGGCGTCCGCGACCACGCCCGCTGCCCGTTGTGGATCTGGCTGGCCATCCAGTTGCCCCACGCCATGATCGCCGTCTGGCACTGGGAGTACCCGAACGGCGCCCGGGTGTACACCGACGGCTGCCTCGCCCCCGTGGACGGGGGATCGCCCGTCCCGGTGATCGACTTTCGTCACGACCTGCGCTGGGTGGACGACAGCGGCCGGCACGTCGCCTACGGACGCGACGGCGACGACGTCGCCGGGCTCGCGGGGCGTGTCGACCTGGTGCTCGAAGGGGGGCAGACGATCGGGATCGACGCGGAGGGGCGTTGGGCCCAGCGCTATGGCCCCCTCGGCGGCGGCCTGAACGAGATGGAGATCCGGACGAGCGACGGATCGGTCGGGACGGCGATCTACGAGGTCACGGGGGCCCACCACCACCGGTTCTTCCCCGTGGCCCGGGCCGCGAGCCTCCCGCCGGACGGCTGAGGGGGTCGCCGGCCGGCCACAATGGGCGCCGTGAGAGCGATGCGGTGGCGCGGCGAGGGGAGGCGGTGGCGCGGCGAGTCGGGACTGGGCACCGCCCGTCGCCTGAGGACCGGCCTGCTCGCACTGCTGGTCATCGTGGTCTGCGGCACGGCCGGCTTCGTCGGCCTGGGCTACAGCTTCGTCGACGCGCTGTTCCAGACCATCGTGACCGTCACCACGGTGGGGTTCCGCGAGGTCCACAACTTCGGCACCGCCGGCGAGCTCTTCAGCATCTTCTTGATCTTGGCCGGTGTGGGGACGGCGGCCTACACCTTCAGCGTGCTCGTCGACAGCTTCGTCGAGGGCCATCTGACCGATCTGGTGGCGAGGAGAAGAATGGAACGACGGATCGAGGACCTGAGAGGCCACCTGATCCTCTGTGGGTGGGGACGGGTCGGCCAGGCCATCGCCCGCCAGGTGACCGGCACCGACCACGACATGGTCGTGGTCGACTTGTCACCGGCACGACTCCCCGCCACGCCCGCCCTCACCGTGCAGGGGGACGCCACCGACGACGCCGTGCTCCGGGCGGCGGGGATCGAGCGGGCCGGCGTGCTCGTCACCGCCCTCAACGCCGACCCCGAGAACCTGTACGTCACGTTGACGGCGCGCTCGCTGTGCCCGGACTTGTTCATCGTGGCGAGGGCCAACGCCGACGCCTCGATCGACAAGCTCGTCCAGGCGGGGGCCGACCGCGTGGTCAACCCGGCCAGCATCGGCGGCGCTCGCATGGCCGCCTTCGCCCTCCAGCCCCACGTGGCCGAGTTCGTCGACGTGGTGATGCACGACGGCAGCCTCGAGTTCCGCCTCGAGGAGGTGCCCGTTCCCCAGGGGTCCCCGCTCGACGGGCGGACCATAGGCGAGGCCCGCATCCGCGACCGGACCGGGGCCCTCGTCCTGGCGACGCGAAACGAGGACGGGGACTTCACGACCAACCCGGGCGCGGACATGAAGATCGAGGCCGGCCACATCCTCATCGCCATCGGCACCGGAGATCAGCTGGAGGCGCTCAGCCAGTCCATGCACCCGTAGGCGGGCGACCCCGAGGGTTCAGATCCGGCGGTACCGGGAGACCGCCAGCGGTATGAAGACGACCAGGATGAGGATGGTCCAGAGCACCATCTGCCACAGCCAGTGGTAGATGGGCCCACCCTGGGTGAGGGCCCGTGTCGCGTTCACCGTGACGCTGACCGGCTGCACGTTGGCGAAGCCCTGGAGCCACCCGGGCATGGACTGCACGGGCACGAAAGCCGAGCTGGCGAAGACCAGGGGAAAGAGGGGGATGAACCCGGCCACCTGGGCCGTCTCGGGCTCCTTGACGACGAGCCCCACGTAGGCGAACACCCACGAGAAGGCGTACCCGAAGGCCAGGACCACGATCATCGCGCCCAGGTCGGGCACGGGTCCGTTGTGGAAGCGGAAGCCGACCCCGGTGGCGACGATCACCATCAGGGCGAGCACGAGGACGTTGCGAGCCAGGTCGGCGAAGGTTCGCCCGGCAAGGACGGCGGAGCGGGCCATGGGCAGCGATCTGAAGCGGTCGACGATCCCACCTCGCAGGTCCTCGGCGAGGCCGACCGCCGTCGACGCTCCACCGAAGAGGGTGGTCTGGACGAAGATCCCGGCCATCAGGAAGTCGACGTAGCTGCTGCCAGGGGTCTTGATGGCGCCCCCGAAGACGTACCGGAACAGCAGCACGAACATCACCGGCTGGATGGTGGAGAACACCAGCAGCTGCGGAGTCCGGGCAATGTGCAGCAGGTTGCGCTTGGCGATGGCGGCGATGTCGCTGACCGCCACGAGGGGCGTGACCGACCGCGCCTGGCGGACGGCCGGACCGGTGGTGACAGTTGCGGTCATGTCCTCCTCCTGCGCCGGCCGCGGCCGTTGCTCGCGGGCTCGGGCTCGTTGCCGTCCTCGCCCTCGGCGCCGGCGCCGTGGCCCGTCAGCGCCATGAACACGTCGTCGAGCGACGGCCGCCGCAGGCTCAGGTCCTCGAGGGTGACGCCACTCTCGTCGAGGCGGCGGGCGGCGGCCATCAAGGTGGCGGCGCCACCCTTGGCCGGCAGCGTCATCCGCCGCTGCTCGCGGTCGACCTGGGGCGTGCCGTCTTCCAGCCCTGCGATCGCCGCCAGGGCCTTGTCCAGATCGTCCGAGCTCGCCACCCGCACCTCGACCACGTCGCCGCCCAGCTGGTCCTTGAGCTCATCGGCGGTGCCCTCGGCGATCACCTTTCCGTAGTCGATCACGACGATCTGGTGGGCGAGGCGGTCGGCCTCGTCCAGGTACTGCGTCGTGAGCAGGATGGTGGTGCCGTCCGCCACCAGGCTCTCGATGAAGCCCCACATCTCGACCCGGCTACGGGGGTCGAGCCCGGTCGTGGGCTCGTCGAGGATGA
>DATBBR010000149.1 GCA_036270875.1 Acidimicrobiales bacterium | reverse complement strand
GGCCTCCACCGTGAAGCGAGTCGGGAACCTCAGTGTCGACGAGGGCGCGCGAGAAGTGCTCCGCGGTGACCGTACGATCGAGCTGACCCGCACGGAGTTCGAGCTGCTGCGGGTACTGGCTCGCCAGCCAGGCCGAGTGGTATCCAGATCTGTGTTTGCCATGGAGGTGTGGGGCTACGACCAAAGCGGCAACGTGATGGAGGCCCACATGAGCGCACTCCGGCGCAAGCTCGAGGCCCACGGCGACCGTTGCATCCACACGGTGCGTGGCATCGGGTACGTGCTCCGCCCGACCGCCACCTGAACGCTCAGCGGTCGCTCAGCTCTCGCCGAAGACGATGACGCTGCGCGCCACCTCGCCCGCGTCCATGGCCCGAAAGGCGTCGTTCACCTCGTCGAGCGCGATGCGGCGGCTGATGAGGCGGTCCAGGTGGAGTCGGCCCGCTCGGTCGAGCTCGAGCAGTCGAGGAAAGTCACGATCAGGGTCGGCCGATCCGTACACGCATCCGAGAATCGATTTCGCATCGACGAACAACTCCATGGCCGTGAAGGACACGATGTCGTCGGGCCGACCGGCCCCAACCAGGATCGTCGTGCCACCGCGCCGGGTCATGCCGAACGCCTGCTTGATCGTGGGCGACGAGCCCACCACCTCGAAGGCGAAGTCGACGCCTCGCCCTCCGGTGAGCTCCCGCACGACATCGATCGCATCGTTCTCGGACGCGTCGACGACCTCGGTCGCACCCATGCCGCTCGCCAGCACCAGCTTGTCGGACACCCGATCCACGGCCACGATCGACGCGGCTCCCGCCACCGCTGCTCCTTGCACGACTGACAGCCCGACACCGCCGCAGCCCACCACGGCGACCGTCGAACCTGGTGACACCCGCGCCGTGTTGATGACGGCGCCGACGCCGGTCGTGACCGCGCAGCCGACGAGAGCGGCCACCTCGAGCGACAACGAAGGGTCGATCGGGACGACCGACCGCTCCAACACGAGCGCTCGCTCGGCGAAGGTCGCCGTGCCCATGGCGGCCAGCAACGGTCTGCCCGCCCACGTCGCGTAGGGCGCCGACAAGGCGTCGGTGAGGCCACGCTCGCAGAGCACGGGCTGACCGCCGAGGCACCGGGGGCACGCCCGACAGGGAGGGATCCACGAGAGAACGACATGATCACCGGGCTGCACGCGGGTCACCGCCGACCCGATCGCTTCCACCACTCCAGAGCCTTCGTGGCCGAGCACCGCCGGCAAGGGGTAGGGGATCCCGCCGTTCTGCATCGACAGGTCCGAGTGGCACACGCCGCTCGCCGCCACCCGCACCTCGACCTGGTGGGGTCCGGGCGGCGCCAACTCGACATCGGCGATCTCGAGCGGGGCTCCGACCTCGGGGAGCACCGCCGCCTTCACGCCCGGACCCGCTCGACGTCGCCCACGGCACGGGATCGTAGGCTGGAGCGACCTCGCCCACCACCGGGACGGCCGGCGGACTGATCGTCCGGGGCGGCGAAGCCGCCAGCACCTGTAGCGTGGAGGTGATGGCCCGCACCTGCCCGACGACACCGGGATGCCGGCTCCCGTGAGCTCCGCCGAGGACCCGAAGCTCGGCGCTGACGTGCCCGAGGCGGACGCCCTCGAGCAGCGACGCGAGGTCAGCGACGAGGAGCTCGACGAGGCACCGCACCTCGGCAACGAGGTCCCCGAGGCCGACGCCCTCGAGCAGGCCAGGGCAGTCCCCCTGGACGAGGACGAAGAGCACGATCCCGGCTGAGCGACAGGTGCGCCGGCGATCTTCGGGACGAGGACGAGCCGCCGGGGGGTACCGTGGTCACCAGCCGCTTCGGCGCAGCTCGTGCGCAAGGAGCCGCGACCAGTCCCCAATGGAGTGAAGGCGACGGCATTTCAGGACCGGTTCGATGCCGGCACGACGCTGGCCAAGGAGCTGGCCGCCTACGCCGGCCGTGACGACGTGGTCGTGCTCGCCCTGCCGAGGGGCGGCGTTCCCGTCGGGTTCGAGGTGGCGAAGGCGCTCCAGGCTCCTCTCGACGTCTTCCTGGTCCGCAAGCTGGGGGTTCCGGGCCACGAGGAGCTGGCCATGGGCGCCATCGCCAGCGGCGGCGTCCAGGTCGTGAACGAGGACGTGGTCGAGGCGCTCGACGTGCCACCCGAGCGCATAGCGGCTGTGGCCGCGGCCGAGGAGCAGGAGCTCGAGCGCCGCCTGGGGGCCTACCGGTCGGGCATGCCACCGCTCGACGTGAAGGGCAAGATCGCCATCCTCGTCGACGACGGGCTGGCCACAGGGTCGACCATGCGGGCCGCGGTGCAGGCCCTCCGCCGCCTTTATCCGGCCCGCATCGTGGTGGCCGTTCCGACCGCCGCGGCGGAAACCTGTGAGCGGCTGGCGGCCGAGGCCGACGAGGTGATCTGTGCGTCGACGCCCCGTCCCTTCCACGCCGTGGGGCTCTCGTACCACGACTTCTCCCAGACCACCGACGCTGAGGTCAGCGACCTCCTCCGGCGCGCCGCCTCGGGGGCAGCGGGACCGGGGGCAGCGGGACCGGGGCCGCCCGCCGCCAGGTCCTGACCCTCCGTCAGCGATGCACCGGGGTGGCGCGTACACTGCCGCCGGAGGGAAACTGACTCGAACGTCAGATCCGCGCCAACAGCGACAAAGACCCCACAAGCCCCAAGACCGAAGGTCCGATGCGAGGAATCCTCAGCTTCAGCAGCTACGTGCCGTATCGACGCCTGGCTCGCTCCGCCATCGCCGAGGTGCTCGGCGGAGCGCCCGCCAAGGGCACCAGATCGGTGGCCTCCTACGACGAGGACACCACGACGATGGGGATGGAGGCGGCCCGACTGGCCCTCGACTCGTCCCCCGCGGGGCACGAGCCGGACGAGCTGTGGTTCTCCACTGCGACGCCGGCCTACCAGGACAAGACGAACGCCACAGCCATCCACGCCGCCCTGCGATTGGACTCCGACCGGCCGGCGATCGACATGGGCGGGGCCGTGCGCTCGGGCGTGGGAGCGCTGCGAGCCGCCCTGGACAGCACTCGCTCGGTCCTCGTGGTGACCTCCGACATGCGGACGGGACTGCCCTCTAGCGCGGATGAGTCTTCCGGTGGCGACGGCGCCGCAGCCATCCTGACTGGAAGCGAGTCGGATGGACCGGTGCTGGCCACCTACCTGGGCGGGGCGTCGGCCACCGAGGAGTTCACCGACCGCTGGCGCGCGCCGGGGGACGTGCGCTCGAAGGTGTGGGAGGAGCGCTTCGGCGAGACTGCCTACCTTCCCCTCGGCGAGCGGGCGTGGAACGACGCCCTCAAGGCGTCGACGATCACGGCCGAGCAGGTCGACCGGATCGTCGTCACCGGCACCCACGCCCGGGCCGTGCGCTCGCTCGCCGGCCGGCTGGGAACAGCCAAGGAGGCGCTGGTCGACGACCTGTCGACGACGGTGGGCAACACCGGGACCGCCCATCCCGGGCTGCTGCTCGCCTCGGCCCTGGAGGGGGCCCGACCGGGTCAGGTCATCGCCCTCGTGGTGCTGGCCGACGGGGCTGACGTGCTGGTGTTCCGCGCCGGCGATGCCCTGTCGTCGTTCACGCCGGCGCGGCCCGTTGCCGCCCAGGTCGAGGCGGGCGCAAGCATCCCCTACGCCAAGTTCCTGAGCTGGCGGGGGCTGTTGCCCGTGGAGCCGCCCCGCCGCCCGGAGCCTGAGCGGACCTCGTCCTCGGCCGCGGCCCGCAGCGAGGAGTGGAAGTTCGCCTTCGTGGGCTCGCGAGACCGCTCGAGCGGGGCCATCCATCTCCCCCCGGCGCGGATATCGATGAAGGGTGACGCCGTGGACGACATGGAGCCGGTGCCGATGGCGGACGTCCCCGCCACTGTCGTGACCTTCACGGTCGACCGGCTCGTCTACTCGCCCAGCCCGCCGGTGGTCTTCGCCGTTCTCGACTTCGACGGTGGTGGGCGCTTCGCGTCCGAGCTCACCGACGTCGACGCCGAGGACCTGTCGATCGGCGACCGGGTCGAGATGACGTTCCGCCGCCTCTCCACCGCCGACGGCATCCACAACTATTTTTGGAAGGCCCGACCCATTCGGATCCCAAGGAGCTGATCAGTGGCATCGCACGGCATCAAGGACAAGGTGGCCATCGTCGGGATGGGATGCACCCCGTTTCGCGAGCACTGGAACAAGAGCACCGACGACATGCTGGTCGACGCCGCCCAGGAGACCTTCGCCTCGGCCGGGATGGAGAAGGCCGATGTCGACGCCTACTGGCTCGGCACCGCCATGTCAGGGAACAGCGGTATCGCCCTGGCTCGCCCGCTCAAGCTCCACGACAAGCCGGTGACCCACGTGGAGAACTTCTGCGCCACGGGCTCGGAGGCCCTGCGCGGCGCCGCCTACGCAGTGGCTGCGGGCGGCTACGACGTGGCCATGGCCATCGGCGTGGAGAAGGTGAAGGATGGCGGCTACCAGGGCCTCAGCGGAGCCGGCAAGGCTCCGACCGACGGCACCGGCCGGTCGCTGACGGCCGCCGCCATGTTCAGCCTCGTCGCCCCGGCCTACGCCAAGAAGTACGGGGTCGACGAGGCCGAGCTCAAGGACGTGCTGGCCCGCATCGCCTGGAAGAACCATCACAACGGGGCCCGCAACTCACGGGCCCAGTTCCGTCGCGAGGTGGCTCAGGACGTCATCTGCAACATGCCGCGCGTGGCGGGGCCGCTCGGGGTGTACGACTGTGCCGGGGTCGCCGACGGCGCGGCGGCGGCCATCGTGGTGCGGGCGGAGGACGCCCACCGGTACACGGACCGGCCCATCTACGTGAAGGCGCTGTCGCTGGTGGCCGGCACCGGATCGGGTGTGATCGACCCCGAGTACGACTTCACCCACTTCCCCGAGGTCGAGCGGTGCGCCGCCGACGCCTACAAGCAGGCGGGCGTCACCGATCCGCGCCGCCAGCTGGCCATGGCCGAGGTCCACGACTGCTTCACGCCGACGGAGCTGGTGCTCATGGAGGACCTGGGATTCGCCGAGCGGGGCACGGCGTGGAAGGAGGAGCTGGCCGGGAGCTTCGACCTGGACGGCGACCTTCCCGTCAACCCCGACGGCGGGCTGAAGAGCTTCGGCCACCCGGTCGGAGCGTCGGGGCTGCGCATGATGTTCGAGTGCTGGCTCCAGCTCCGGGGCGAGGCCCCAGACGACCGTCGGGTCGCCTCGGCCGCCGATCGTGGCCTGGCGCTCACTCACAACCTGGGTGGCTACCCGGGCGAGATGGTCTCGTTCGTGGGCGTCGTGGGCTCGCAGCCGGGCTGATCGGCGCGCGTTCGACGCCGGGCCGGCGGGGGCCGCGCGAGAGCTCCCGTGCGGTGGATCTGGCTGCCGCCACCGACAGCGATCACGACGAGCTCTTCGTCGCCTTCGCCCGGATCGTGGACGACAAGGAGGGCTTCCCGCAGGCGCCTCCGCTCGATCGGGCCGAGTTCGACGACTACTGGTTGGCCCGCTCCGCCATCGTTGTGGCGGCGCGGGAACACGGTGAGCTGGCGGGCGCCTACTACGTGAAGCCGAACTTCGTCGGACGCGCCGCCCACATCGCCAACGCCGGGTACTTCGTGGTCGCCGAGCACCGGGGCACCGGGATCGGCCGGGCGCTCGTCGAGCACTCGATGATCGAGGCACGTCGCCTGGGCTTCGACGCCCTGCTGTTCAACCTCGTGTTCGAGTCCAACCCGGCGCGCAGCCTCTACGAGTCCATCGGGTTCACTGTCGTTGGCCGGGTGCCGTCGGCGGTCGACGGCGAGGACGCGCTCGTCTACTGGCGTCAGCTGCAGTAGCAGAGCGCGGCCGTCAGGGCTGACGCAGCACGTAGTGGAGGATGCCGCCGTGGCGGAAATAATCCGCCTCCTTCGGCGTGTCGATGCGGACCCGGGCCTGGAACTCGGTGTCGTCGGCCCGCACCGTCAGGTCCCGGGGGATCGGGTCGTCGGGACCGAGCCCGGCCAGCCCGACGACGTTGATCACCTCATGGCCGGTCAGCCCGAGGCTGGCCGCCGACTGCCCATCGGGCAGCTGAAGGGGCAGCACACCCATGCCGATGAGGTTCGAGCGGTGGATGCGCTCGAAGCTGACCGCCAGCACCGCCCGCACCCCGAGCAGGGCCGTTCCCTTGGCCGCCCAGTCCCGGGAGGAGCCCGACCCGTAGTCCTTGCCGGCCAGGACGACGAGGGGGACGCCCTCGTCCGCATAGCGCATGGCCGCGTCGTAGATCGTCATCGGCTCGCCGTCGGGGAGATGGATCGTCACTCCGCCTTCCGTGCCCGGGGCCAGCTGGTTGCGCAGCCGGATGTTGGCGAACGTGCCCCGGATCATGACCTCGTGGTTGCCGCGACGAGCGCCGTAGGAGTTGAAGTCGCCGGGTTCGACCCCGTGCTCGACGAGCCACCGTCCCGCCGGGCTGTCCCGGCGGATGACCCCGGCAGGAGAGATGTGATCCGTCGTGACGCTGTCCCCCAGGAGGGCCAGCACCCGCGCCCCCGCGATGTCGGTCAGGGGAGGTACGTCGCGCGGCATGGACTCGAAGAAGGGCGGCTTGTGCACGTAGGTCGACGAGTCGTCCCACTCGTAGCTCCGCCCGGCGGCAACGGGCAGAGAGACCCATCGCTCGTCACCGTCGAACACGGCCTCGTAGCTGGCGCGGAACATCTCCGAACGCACGGAGGCGCGGATCACCTGCTCGACCTCCTGCACTGACGGCCAGATGTCTCGCAGGTAGACGGGGCGACCGCTCTCGTCCTCACCGAGGGGCTCCGAACCGAAGTCGATGTCCATGGTGCCGGCCAGCGCGTAGGCCACGACGAGCGGGGGCGAGGCCAGGTAGTTCATTCGGCACTGCGGGTGGATGCGCCCCTCGAAGTTGCGATTGCCGGAGAGCACCGAGCACACGACCAGGTCCGAGTCGTCGACGGCGGCGGCGATCTCGGGTGCGAGAGGCCCCGAGTTGCCGATGCAGGTGGTGCAGCCGAAGCCGACCAGGTTGAAGCCCAGCTTCTCCAGGTACGGCGTCAGGCCCGCCCGCTCGTAGTAGTCCATCACCACCTTCGAGCCCGGGGCGAGCGAGGTCTTGACCCAGGGCTTGGAACCGATCCCGCGCTCGACCGCCTTCCGGGCCAGCAGGGCGGCAGCCACCATCACCGACGGGTTGGAGGTGTTCGTGCAGCTCGTGATGGCGGCAATGACGGCGTGCCCGTGGTCGAGCGTGAACTCTCGCCCGTCGGCGAGGCGGACCGGCACCTGGACCTCGGGACGGGCCGGCCCGGGCTCCTGGCCCCCGCCCGCGGCGGCGGCGTACGGGGCGACGTCCTCCACTGTGCTGACATCGCCCGCGATCGCCTCGGAGGGATCGCTGGCGGGGAAGGACGAGGCGGACGCGGCATCGACGCTGGCCTCGGCGACATGGGCGGGCACGCCGTTGGGTCCCGGATCGGCGGTGGGCTCCTCGCCCAGCATCTCGGACAGCGCCAGTCGGAACGAGCCCTTCGCCGAGGAGAGGGCGACGCGGTCCTGGGGGCGGGTCGGACCGGCGATGCTCGGCTCGACCGTGGAGAGATCGAGCTCGACCGTCTCGGAGTAGGCGGGATGGTCGTCGGGATCATGGAAGAGTCCCTGCTCCTTGGCATAGGACTCGACGAGGGCGAGCAGCTCCGGCGGGCGCCCCGTGAGCTCCAGGTAGCGCAGGGTCTCGTCGTCGATGGGAAAGATCGAGCACGTTGAGCCGTACTCGGGAGACATGTTCCCGATCGTGGCCCGGTTCTCGAGTGGGACCGCACCGACGCCAGGGCCGTAGAACTCGACGAACTTCCCCACCACGCCACGGTGGCGAAGAATCTCGGTGACGGTGAGCACCAGGTCGGTGGCGGTCACCGCTTCGGGCAGCTTCCCGAAGAGCCTGAACCCCACCACCTGGGGCATCAGCATGGACACGGGCTGGCCCAGCATGGCGGCCTCGGCCTCGATGCCCCCGACGCCCCAGCCCAGCACGCCGAGACCGTTGACCATCGGCGTGTGGGAGTCGGTGCCGAGGAGCGTGTCCGGATAGGCCTGCCCGGCGTCGTTGCTGAAAACGACCCGAGCCAGGTACTCGAGGTTCACCTGGTGGCAGATGCCGGTATCCGGCGGCACGATGCGCATGTTGGCGAAGGCCGTCTGTCCCCAGCGCAGGAACTGGTAGCGCTCGCGGTTGCGCTCGAACTCCAGGTCGGCGTTGCGACGAAAAGCCTCGGGAACGCCGTACACGTCGGCCACCACCGAATGGTCGATGACGAGCTCCGCCGGCACGAGCGGGTTGATGCGATCGGGATCGCCACCCATGTCGGCCACGGCGTCTCGCATGGCCGCCAGGTCGACGATCGCCGGGACCCCCGTGAAGTCCTGCATGAGGATTCGGGCCGGGGCGAAGGCGATCTCTCTGCTCGGCGTGGCCGTCGCGTCCCATCGGGCCAGGGCCTCGACGTCGTCGGCCCGCACGCTCACGCCGTCCTCGTGCCTGAGGACGTTCTCGAGCAGGATCTTGATCGAGTACGGGAGGCGGGCCACGTCGAAGCCCTCCTGGAGGGCGTCGAGCCGAAAGACCTCGAAGGTGCGGTCACCCACCTGGAGCGAGGACCGGGCGCCAAAGCTATTGCCTGCCATCTGTTCCTCCTGCCGTCCTCGTTGCTGCCTCATTGAGACCCTGGTCGCAACCTACCCCCGCCCGCGTTGCTCGGCGCTCCGGCGGCCACAGACGCCGGTTGGCATCGGGGGCCCGTCGCTCGTTACCCTCTTGAAGTTCATCGGCGACAGCTGGGGTTGCTGGGGCTCAGCCACCCACGACGAGCTCGAAGCGGGGTACGAGCGCGTGACATGGCCCAACCGATATCTCATCGGCACCATGGCGGCTATCGCCCTCGTCCTGTCGGCCCTGGTGGCCGGGCTTCACTCCGGGGGGAAAGGAACCGGCGTTCTCAACGCGTCCACCAAGTCGCCACTGGTGGCGGAGGCGAGCTCGGCGACCTCGTCGCTGAGCCCCGGCATCTCCTCGGAGCAGGCGGCCCTGGGCCAGCTCGAGCAGCGGCTGGCGGCGGCCGCCGACCAGGCCGAGGCCCAGCGCCTCCAGCAGACGGCCGCCTGGCTCAGGGCGGCCAGCGCCCGATCTTCGAGTCCCCGACCGGCGTCGGGACCGTCCGTCGCCGCCCCCTCAGCTGACGCAGGACCGGGTCAGCGGGCCCTGGCCGCGGCAGAGGCCGAGCTGGGCAAGCCCTACCGCTACGCCGGCGCCGGGCCCAGCAGCTTCGACTGCTCGGGGTTGACCATGTGGGCGTGGAGGGCCGCCGGCGTCTCCCTGCCGCACTCCGCCACCGACCAGTACAGCTCGACACCCCACGTGGCGCTGTCCAGCCTCCAACCCGGCGACCTGCTGTACTTCGGGTCGAGCACCAGCAACATCGGTCACGTGACCATGTACGTGAGCCCTGGTCGGATGATCGAGGCGGAGGACTCCGGCACCGTCGTGAGCATCAATCCCATCCGCTCCGGCCTCGTGGGGGCCAGCCGGCCCTAGCTGCTGGAGCTGCCGGCCCCCGCCGACCCGGCTTGGGTCAGCTGCACCTGCTGCTGCACCGGGGGGGTCGACGCCCATTTGGCCGACGAGGGCGTCCACCGCATGCCGGCGAAGCTCACGGCCGTGACGCGGTAGGTGTAGGCGTAGGCCACGAGCCAGCTCGCCACCGTCCAGCCCCGGGCTGGCGTCACGGTGGCGCCCAGGGCGGGTGAACCGAGCTCGGTGGCCATGGCGTCGGTGAGGGTGCTGGACCCGCTGGTCTTGGTCGGTGTCGAGAACTGGCAGGTGAGGCCGCTGGGGACCTCTCCGGTCAGCACCTGGGCCAGGTCGCGGGCCTCTGGCTCCCAGAAGGCGTAGGCATCGGGCGCGGCGCTGCGCTGCACCCGCTGGGCGGCTTCGGTGACGGGCAACGATGGCCACCCCGGGATCTGCACGAGGGCCCGGTAGAACGCCGACGCCGCGTAGCTGGGCACGACGAGCTGCGACGCGGGTCCCCAACCCTGGGAGGGGCGCTGCTGGAAGAGCCCGACGGAGTCGAGATCGCCATTGGGGAGGTTGTGCAGCCTCGACTCCTGGAGGGCGGCAGCCAGGGCGACCGTCACGCCGTGGTCCTCGACGCCGTTGCGCTTGCCGACGGCGGCGATCGTGGCTGCGTTCGCCGCCTGGGCCAGCTCGAGCGGGTAGCTGCGGGACGCCACCGTGGCGGTGCACCCCGGGGCTGCGCTCGGTCCGCCGATCCGGGTGACCGCGAAGGCGACACCGCCGGCGACGACGGCGAGGGCGAGGGCGACGAGTGCCAGTCGCCGGCCCCTACGGGGCCGGGGAGAGCTCAGCGCGGTACCGGAGGGTGGTGTGTCTTCCAGGGTGGGCACAATCGGTCCTGGGGCTCGGCCGTCGTCGACGCGGCGTGGGTCAGGAACCTCCTTGGAGGTCTCCGCCCCAGATCACCTCGTCTCAATAGTGCCGTGGCTCGGCGCCCTCTGCGAGTCACCCCCAACCTGGCTGGCTCCCGGGCCGTACATGCCGTTCCTGCTCCAGCAGACACCGAAGAGTCTGCTTCGGGAAACTCGGGCCACGACGGGAATGTGGAGGTGCCGAAGAGGGCCGAGTTCCCGCCACCGTCGGCGCTCCTGTTTAGAACCCCGTCCTCCCCCCGGTTCGGAAGCAATCGAGACTGATCCGCAACCCGATTAAACCTACGTCAAGACCCAACGAAGTACGACGCGCGATGCGCACGTGACCCCGCTGACGTGGACCGCGTCCGCTCTATGACACGCGCGACACTGCACCATCCACCTCGACACACATAAGTACCGCTACCATTTATTTGCTCCGTCATATAGTCCAACACGAGATGGGGGTGATGACGGTGGTAGTAGCAAGGAGACGGGTGGCTAGAGCTGCACCCAAGAAGTCAGCGAGCAAGAAGTCGGTGAGCCGGCGACCTGCCGCCAGGAAGACAGCCAAGAAGGCCGTCAAGCGCAGCACCGCTGCGCGCAAGACGATCAAGCGCACGACTGCCCGCAAGGCGGTTCGGCGTCCCGCAGCCAAGAAGACGGCAAAGCGGCCCGCAGCCAGGAAGACGGCAAAGCGGCCCGCAGCCAAGAAGACGGCGAGACGACCGGCAGCGAAGAAGGCTGCTCGGCGTCCCGCAGCCAAGAAGACCGCTCGGCGCACGACAGCCAAGAAGGCCGTGCGGCGTCCGGCGACCAAGAAGACAACCCGACGTCCCGTCGCCAAGCGGGCCCGGAAGACCACCAGCGCCAGAAAGCGCTGATCCAGCAGTACCCGCAGTCTGTGGTCCCCGGCGAGGGGCCCGGGCTCGTCGGGTCGGTGTGTGATCGGCCGCTCCACGGTGTGGTCACGTCATCCTCGGGTGTGAAACCAGGGACGGCGTTCCATGCCCTCCGGAGCTTGGTGATCCTGGAGGCGCCGAACACCGGCTTCGTCGAGTCCTCGCTCGTTCGAGCTCAGCTCACTGGAGATCAGCTCGTTCGACCCACCTGCCGCAGCTCGTCGAGCCAGCCGATGACGGCGCGCTCGTAGGCGATGCCGAAGCGGATCACTGCGTCTCGGGAGGGGTCGTCAGTGTCGAGGTGCCCATCGAGCGACTCGTAGAGGTCCAAACGCTCGGCATGCTCGTGACGGGCCTCTTCGACGAAGGCGGTGAGCCGCGACGGCTCGAGATGGCGACCGAACCACAAGGAGACGAGCAGAGGGAAGCGGATCTGCTCGGCTGCGGGTGGCTGACGAATCCATTCGAGGAACTCCCTGCGACCCGGCTCCGTGATCGAGAACGGGACGCGGTCCCGCACACCCGGGCGACCCGCCTCGATCAGCCCACGCTCCTCGAGCACGCGCAGCTCGCGGTACACGTGGCTGGACGTGACGTTCCAGAAGCGCGAGAGACCACCTTCGACCCGTCGGATCAGGTCCCAGCCGGTCAGGGGTCCCTCGTGGAGAAAACCCAGCAGCGAGCCCTGGGTCGCGTTCAGCTCAGCCACGCTTGACATTCCCTTCTGGACGGTTAGAGTTGGCACATTCCCTTGGGGAATGATCGCACCAGCGCAGGGAGGAGCGGGCATGAGCGAGGAAACCGCGGCCCTACTGGCGGAGCGGGGCTATGCCACGATCCCCGACGCCATCGGTGCCGAGCAGGTCAGGTGGGCCCGGGCCGAGCTCGAGGGGATCCTCTCCAGCACGCCGTCGGGTCGCGACGATTTCGAGGGCCGGCGGACGCGGCGGGTGTACGCACTGTTCGCCAAGACCCGCTCGCTGGACTCCCTCGCCCTGCACCCGGACGTGCTCGCCATCCTCGACCGCCTGCTCGGGGCCTATCAGCTGAGCGCCCCGACCGGCATCTCGATCGGGCCGGGGGAGCAGGCCCAGCCCCTCCATCCCGATGACGCCATCTACCCGCTGCCCCGACCACACGACGAGGTCGTCGTGAACGTGATGTGGCCGCTCCAGAACTTCACCGAGGCCAACGGGGCCACGCGCATCGTGCCCGGGAGCAACCGCTGGACGTCGGAGCGACCCGGCCCGGACACCCCCACGGTCACCGTCGAGATGCCGGCCGGCACGGCGCTGCTCTACACCGGCAGCGTGTGGCACGGTGGCGGCGCCAACCGGACGGAGGACGATCGTCTGGGCGTCGTGCTGCACTACGCCGCCTCGTGGCTGCGGCCGGTCGAGAACCACGTCCTCGCCGTCCCCCCGAGCCTGGCGTCGACCCTTCCGGTGCGACTCCAGGAGCTCCTCGGCTACAACATTCACCCGCCCTTCATCGGCTATGTCGACGGCCGTCATCCTGGCAAGCTGCTCGATCAGAGCGGCCTACCGGCGTCGTCTACGTCGAGCTCCTGAGGCCACGGCCCGCCGTGGAGGCGGGCCCAGCGGACGAGCCCAGGCCGAAGAGGTGCTGGCCCACCTTGCGCATCTGGATCTCCTCGGAGCCCTCGGTGATGCGGTAGCGCCGGTGATGGCGGTAGATGTGCTCGAAGGGCATGTGCCGGCTGTAGCCCACGCCACCGCAGGTCTGCATGGCCCGGTCGGCGGCGTCGCAGGCCAGTCGATTGGCTCGGTAGTTGCACATGGCGACCTCGTGGGTGACCTCCATGTGGTGCTGTCGGTCGAGCGCCCAGGCGGTGGACCGCACCAGCTGGCGCAGCATCGCCGCTTCGGTGTGCAGCTCCACCAGCGGGAACTGGATGGCCTGGTTCCGCGACAGCGGCCGCCCCCACGTCTGGCGCCCGTTCGCATACGCCACCGCCTCGTTGATGCAGAACTGCGCGGCCCCGAGCGAAGAGGCGGCCTGGCGGATGCGGTTCTCGTGGACGAAGTGCTGGGCCAGCTCGAGGCCGTGGTCGACGGGTCCGAACACCGCAGACCTCGGCACCCGCACGTCGACAAGGGTCACCTCGGCGTGATCGGTGGGCATGTTGAAGGTCCACCAGAAGAAGTCGACCGAGAATCCTGGCGAGTCGGTCGGCACGAGCAAGGCCGTGATGCCGAACGGCGAGCCCTGGTCTCCCGACGTCCGGGCGAAGATGATGTCGTGGGTGGCGTGGTGCAGACCCGAGTTGAAGCGCTTGCGCCCGTTGATCACCCACTCGTCACCGTCGAGCAGCGCCGTGGTGTCGAGATACGTCGCGTCAGAGCCGTGGTTCGGCTCGGTGAGCCCGAAGGCGAGGCGCCGCGTGCCGTCGAAGAACCCGGGCATCCACTCGGCGCGCTGGGCTTCGGTGCCGAAGTCGCGCATCATCAGCACGGTCGGGAAGTTGCCGACGATCGAGCTCTCGTTCTGCAGGTCGTTGTGCAGCCCGAGGCCCCGCGCCGCGAGGTGCTCCCGGATGATCGCCATCTCCAGGTTGCTGGCCTCGTGCCCGCCGTACTCCTTGGGCAGCGCCCACCGCAGCCAACCGGCGGCGTCGGCCCGGCGTCGCATCTCGGCCAGGAGCTGTTCCCATTCCGGGCGCGGGACGCCGCCGGCCTCGAAGTCGGTGCGTGCGTACTCGCGTCGATGGTCGAAGAAGCGGACGTTGTCGTCCTGGCGTTCGAGCGGCTCGATCTGCCGCTCGATGAACTCGTCGAGGGCGCCCAGCGTCGCCCGGATCTCCTGGGGGATCTCGAAGTCCACGATTGCCTCCACCCGGTGCCGAGCATGCGCCAGCCCGTGCGCTGATCGACACCGTAGGGCGGCCGTCGGCCAGAAGGCGACCCCACCATGAAACCGGCGGGAGCCGGCCCGCAGGGTGTCGGCGCGTTCCACCTCTTGTCGAAAGTGGCCACCGCGGCCCGGCGCGACCCGCCCACTTTCGACAGGAGGTGGAACGCGAGAGATGAAGGGGCCGCGCCCCGCTGCACGGGAGGATCTCGGCCGCTTCCCCCCGAAACCTTGGCCGATGAGGCGACGGGTGGCCATGCTCACCGCGTGCGCCGCCGTCGTCTCCCTGCTGGCGGTGGCGCCCGCCCAGGCCTTGCCGGTGCCCCAAGCGTCGGGAGCTCCGGGAGCGCCGAGCCCGCCGGGCGGGCTGCCCGACGACGTGCCCGTCGCCGCCCTCCGGCCGGCGCCGACACTGCCCGCCCCTGCGGCTTGGCCCGGGCCCGAACGCTTTCCGCGAACGGCCGGCACGGGCCGCCTGGCCGGGGGCGGCTACTACTGGACGGACTGGATCTACGACGACCACGGTGCCCAGGGCCAGCCGGGGCTGCCGGGCGCCCCCGGCGCCGATCCAGCCGAGCAGGGCGTCCCCTCCTTCGGCGACTACAGCTACCCGCCCGGCCCAGCGGACAACAACGGCGCCGACATCTTCAGGGCGGGCGTCTTCCTCGAGCCGACGGCGACCGTGTGGCGGGTGGACTGGAACACGCTCGTCGATCCGAGCGTGCCCGTCGCCGAGTGGGCCTTCGCCACCGGAGGATCGGCGGCGAGCGGGAGTCAGTGGCCAGCCGGCGCCGGAGTTCGCTCACCCGGGATCGACCGGGCGCTGGTCGTCTCGAGCCGGGGCGCCCGTCTCCTGGACGTGCGCAGCGGCGCCGTGCTCGCCCGCCTGCCGGTCGACGTGGACGTCGGAGCCAGGTCCTTCGTCGTTCGGGTTCCCCGCCGCGTCCTCGCCCCGAGCGCCAGCTGGGTCGTGCGCCTGGCCTCGGGGCTGGCCGACACGTCCGGCGACGGCTTCGCCCCCGCGCGCGGGGCGCTGCCCACCGAGCCAGCCGTCTACAACGTGGCCTTTCGCACGATCGCCCAGGAACCGCCGGGTGACAACTTCTGGAACGACGATCGCCAGGCCGCGGCCCTGACCCGCGGGGACGTGAGCGCCTTCTCGACGACGATCCGGTGGGCGGACATGGCCGCCCGACACACGACGCCCGAGCCGGCCCCGACGGGCTGGAGCGACCGATGGTACGTGTCGTCGATCGAGCCGGGCCAGGGAGAGCGAACCGACGTTGGCGCCCTCGCCGATGGCAAGCCTGTCTATCTGGGCCGGGTCCAGCCCTACGCCGTCTACGTCCCCAGCCGGCACGACCCCACGCGTCCGGCACCTCTCACCTTCCTGCTCCACTCCCTCACCCAGAACCACAACCAGTACGCGGCCACCACCCCGAAGCTCTCCCAGCAGGCGTGCGAGGCCCGGCAGTCGATCTGCGTCGGGACCCTGGGCCGCGGGCCTGCCGGCGGCTTCGTGAACGAGGCCCAGCTGGACTTCTGGGAGGTCTGGCGCGAGGTGGCGTCCGCCTACCGGCTCGATCCGGAGCGAACCGTCATCGGGGGCTACTCGATGGGCGGGTTCGGAGCCGGGCTTCTGGCCGAGGGCCATCCGGACCTCTTCTCCAGGGCGATCCTGCTGGCTGGGGCGGCCGGAGACACCTCCAGCCTGGACAACGTGCGCTGGGTGCCCATGTACCTCGCCGGCGGGGCGGCCGACGAGCTGGTGCCGGTCACCGACGAGATCGCCGAGGCCCAGGGGCTCGACCGACGCGGCTCGCGCTACCGCTACCTGCTCTATCCCGCCGAGGACCACGTGGCCTTCGAGCTGCAGGACGGGTTCTCCGACGCCGCCCGGTTCATGGGCTCCGACCCCCGCGCCACCCGACCCGGACACGTCACGTTCCGTTGGAACGATTCCGGTAACAGCCCCGGCTTCGGCTACGGCACGACCGGCGCCTACTGGTTGCGGGACCTTCAGGCCCGCTCGGCGGGCCCCGACGCGCTGATCGACGCCACCTCGGCGGCCGACCCCGACCCGAGCGTCACCGACCTGCGGACCCACGACGTGCTGGTGCCCGGTGACCCGACCCCGGCGATCGTGACCCAGCTGGACTGGCAGCTCGGGCCCCACGCCCGGCCCCGGCCAGCCATCGGGCTCGACCTGGGCAACGTCGGCGCACTGTCCATCCGGCTGGCCGACGCCGGCATCGGTCCACGCACGACCTACACCGTCGACGTGACGACCGACGGCCCGACGACGCTCACGCTGGTGGGCCCGGAGGGCGGCGCCAGGCGCGTCCAGATCGCCGCCGGGCATCAGCACCTCGTCGAGAGGTCCGGGACGTAGGCTTCGCTCATGGCGCTTCCTCTCGCGGACATTCAAGACCGGCTCAGTCGGGCCAGCCGGGGCCCGTGGCGGTACTCGGGCCAGCAGGTGATGATCGGGCAGGGACTGGGCACCTACGCGGTGACGGTGAGGAAGGGGGAGGACGGCGAGTTCATCGCGGGGGCGAGGACCGACGTCGAGAGCCTGGTCCGTGAGGTCGCGCGCCTACGACAGGGCCTGGAGGGGGCCCATCAGGGTCTGACCACGCTGCACCGGTACGCCTCGGGACAGGTCGCCGAGATGATCGACGGCCTGCTGACCGACGTGGCCAAGCTCATGTGAGGACGCCAGCGGCGAAGCAGGCATCGAGCTCGATGCCGGGGTCCGCGGCGTGGTCGGCCACGGTGAACACCACCTCGCCGTCCTCGATCACCATGCGCCCCTCCTGGCGCACAGCCAAGGCGTCGAGGTGCAGTGGCACCGTCGCCTGACAGGAGCGGCCGGCCTCCAGCTCGACCCGGCGAAAGCCGACGAGCCGCCGGTGGGGTCGTGGCACTGATGACGACGGACAGCCGCCATACACCTGGACGACCTCGGCGCCGCGGCGCGGCCCGACGTTGGCCACCGTGACCGTGACCTCCCTCGACCCAGTGTCCAGACGGGCGTCGCGGACCTCGAAGGAGGTGGTCGACAAGCCGAAGCCAAAGGGGAACTGCGCCGCCCTGCCATCCCGGTCCAGCTTCCACTGCCCGTGGAACAGGTCGTAGGTCACCGAGCGGGCATCCTTGTCGAAGGCCACGAGGTCGTCCTCGTCAACAGGCACAGCGAAGGGCAGCCTGCCGCTCGGGGCGGCCGCGCCGAGGAGGACATCGGCCAGGGCGTGGCCACCCTCCATGCCCGGGTACCACGTCAGGAGGACGACGGGCACGTCGCCGCACCACGGCATCACGACCGCGCTGCCGCCCATCACGACGACCACCGTCCGGGAGTTGTGGGAGGCCACGGACCGCAGGAGCGCTTCGTCCTCGGGCCGCAGGCGCAGGTTGGATCGGTCACCCCCGGGCGCCATGGCCGTCGGCTGGCGGCCCGCCGGGCGCTCGTCCGGTTCGCCGGTGAGGGGCGCGCGCTGGCGGGACGACGCCCCCACCCCGAGCGTCGGGTGGTCCGCGGGAGGGAACAGCACGGCGAGATCGATCGCACCGGCGGCACCGATGAACTCGCCCTCGTCGTCCTTGGTGAAGCCGACGACGGCGATGGCCAGGTCCGATCCCTCGGCCAGCGACGCGTCGTCGTCATGGTGCACGACGACGGCGCCCGGTAGCGCTGCGCGCATCCCCGCGAGCAGCGTGACCGCCTCGGGCGGATGCACGTCGCTCGACCCCCCGTCGCCCAGGTTGGGCACGGCGGCCAGACGCCCGATCACGGCCACCCGTTTGAGCGCCGATGGATCGAGCGGAAGCAGGCCGCCCTCGTTGCGGAGCAGGACGATCGACCGGCGGGCCGCCTCCCGGGCCAGAGCGCGGTGCTCCGCCGATGCCGCGACGGACGCCTCAGGTCCCGGTCGGTCCAGCGCGGGCCAGAATCGCAACAGGGTGGCGACGACCCTCGACGCGGCCGCGTCCACCTCGGCCTCGTCCAGGTCACCACTGCGCAGCTTCTCCGGCAGGTGCTGGGCCCGCTGCTGGGCGAACGGCATCTCGACGTCCAGCCCCGCCTGGACAGAGGCCACCGCGTCACGCAGTCCGAAGATGAAGTCGGACACGACGAAGCCGTCGAAGCCCCATTCCCGGCGGAGGACATCGGTCAGCAGCTCCGCGTTCTGACCGCACCACGTGCCGTTCACCGAGTTGTAGGCGCTCATGACGCTGGCAACGCCTTCGGCCACGATGCGACGGAAGTGGTGGAGGTACACCTCGTGGAGGGCGCGGTCGTCAGCCGTGACGTCGACGGTGAAGCGGGCGTTCTCCATGGAGTTGAGGGCGAAGTGCTTCACACAGGCCATGGCGTGGCGTTGCACGCCCCGCACGAGGGCCGCGCCCATCTCACCGACATGATGGGGATCCTCGCCGTAGGTCTCCTGGGCCCGGCCCCAAGCCGGGTGGCGCAGGAGGTTCACGCAAACGCCGCCGTAGAAGGTCGCCCCCGCCGCTCTGAGCTCGAGCCCGATGGCGTCCCCGATGCGCTCTTCGAGGTCAGGGTCGAAGGTCGCGCCGCGCGCCATGCTCACGGGAAAGCAGGTGCTCACGCCCACGACGACACCGCGGGGACCATCGCTGAACTGCAGGCCCGGAACCCCAAGCCGCTCGACCGCGGCGGCGGGCCAGGGATGGCGGTAGTACCCCCCGGACACCATGTCGGTCATGCCCGCCCAGAAGGGCGTGTCGCCGTCGAGACAGCCGAGCTTCTCGGCCCGGGTCATCGCCCGCACGAGGGCGCCGGCCTCGGCATGGTGGTCGGCACCGGCGGCGACCCGGGCGGCGGCTTCCTCGAAGGCGGTCACGGCGAGGTGCGACGGGCTCCGGTCTCGGCCACGGCGGCGAGGATCTCGTCGACGGCGTCGTCGGCGAGGGCACGCATCTCCTCGTCGGTCCGGTCCTGGATCGGGTGGGGCACGAACACCCGGGCGGGATCGAAGCCCAGGGCGCGAGCCTGCGTCGCAGCGGCGGCGATGAACTCGGTGGAGGCGACGAACACCCCCGGGAGGCCCCGGGTCTCCAGGTCGGCGATGTCGTGCACACTGCACGACGTGCAGCTGCCTCAGTCGGCGAGCGCCTCGATCACGAGGTCACACTTGGTAGTGATCTCGTGGCGCAGGTCGACCGGCGCCACCTTGGCGAAGGTGGGCTTGCGGTAGCGGACGACCCGCAGGTCTGAGACCCGTGACGTCAGCGCCGACTCCAGCGCACTCAGAAAGACGTCGCCCCGTGGCTTCGAGATGTCCAGCAGCCCGACCGTCAGGCCCTCCAGCGACGATGGCCGGGCCACCCGCGGTCGTGTCGCGGGCCGACGCTCACCGGTCGGGTCCAACAGGACGGTACCGGCGTCGCTCGTCATACCCCTACCTCCCGGGTCACGGCCTGGCTGCCGCCGGGTCCGTTGATCCAGCTTCCAATGATGGACGAGAACAGCCCGGCTCGCCCGCCGGCGTGGACGAACCACAGCCCGTCGGGGCGGAACTTCGGGATGGCGGCCTCCTCCAGGCCCGCCGGCAGGCCCTCGTCGCACCCGTCGGCGCCGCGGACGAGCTCCGCCCCCGGCACGGTGAGGAGCTCGAGCAGCTCGTTCCGGAGCCTGGCCTTGGTCCACGCCCCCTCGCGAAAGACCCGGGCGTGCTCGGGGCTCACCACGACCATGGCATCGAAGCCGAGCGCCAGCTTGTGGTGGCCGACGGTTCGCAGGCTCCCAGCGAACGATCTGGCGAGGGACTCGGGCGTCCGCGACAGCTGATCGACGACGCCGCGGGGCCCCTCGCCGGCGAACAGCGTGACGGCCGATCCACCGGGAGCGACCCCCCGCTCGACCGACAACGGCTCCCAGGGAGATCCCTCCTCGTCCTCGGCGAAGCAGAACGTGTACTTGCCCGGGTTGCCGAGGGTCGCCCGGTCGACACCGCCGGGCACTCCCCCGCCGACGTTGCGCACGACCAGCTGCAGCGCCCGACCGATGGTGGCGTTGGCCCGGTTCCCCTGCCCCAGGACGTTGGCGCCCGAGTTCATGCCGATCGCGTGACGGATCGGACCGTTCACGATCACGGCCGGCCCGGAGAAGTACGTCGTCGCCAGGAGCCCGTGGCCATTGAACTCGTCGGTGCACAAGGCCTCGACCGCAGTCAGCACGAGCGGCAGGTACTCGGGTCGGCAGCCGGCCATGACCGCGTTGATCGCCGCCTTCTCGACGGTGCACTCGACCAGATCAGGCGGAACGATCGCCACCACCTCGTCGGCGGCCCGCTGGGTCCCCTCGAGCATGCGCAGCACCCTGGACTCGGTTGGCGGGACGACCGGAAGCCCGTCGGTCCATCCCCGGTCGAACGCCGCCTCGGTGTCGTCCTCCGAGTAGCCCAGCGCCACCCGCCGGGCCCGCAGCCGACCCGACGCGAATCGCACCGCGAGCTCGTCGGCCGTAGCGGGATCTGCCGTGCGCGACCCGCAACCGGGACGGAGCTCGGGGAGATCGGGGCCGAGCCCGGCGACGCCGGTGAGATCCTCCCAGCGCGGCCTGTGCCAGCCCTGCGTCCTGGCCACCTCGACGCCTCCTTCGAAACGCAGCAAGGTCGGCACGGTGACGAGGTCGAGGGCCCACGACACGCGCAGCTCGGTGTCGTCCACGACATCAGGAACGTCCGCGGGGAACGCGGGATCATCCTGGGTGTACACGGTCAGAGGCACGCCGGCGCGTCGCAGTTGGGCCAGGACCGGGGTGATGGACACACACGTCTCGCATTCACGCTTGACCACGGCCACGATGCCGTCCGGCACGCCTGGCGGTATCCGAGGACGGGACACGCCAACAGGCTAGAGGAGGAACCTGCGACTCCAGGCGTGGTGGGTCACAGCCGTTCCAGGAGCTGCTCGGCGTTGGTGACCGCGTTGTCGCCGTGCATGTTCCTGAACACGACGTGCACCTCTTTGGCCTGTTCGGCCAGACGACGGAGGTCCGGGATCCAACCTTCCAGCTCGCGGGGCCGGTAGCGGTAGTCGGTGAGCCCGGCGAACGAGGACCGTTTCCACCCCTCTCGGTTTCGCCCGTGGAACTTGACCACGGCCAGCTCGGTGGACGTCGCCGCGGCGAACCGAGGGATCGCCTTGTCGACCCGCTGGGGCATGTCTGCACACACCAGCGCGATCGAGTGCTCGGCCAGCAAGCTGAGCGTCCGGTCACGCTCCTCGGGCCGGAACCAGCTCGGGTGGCGCAGCTCGACGGCGATGCGGTCGGCGGCTGCCCGATCGGCGCAGTCGACCACGTACTCGCGGTTGGCGCTCCTCGACGAGAACCAGGGCGGAAACTGAAACAGGAGACAGCCGAGCTTGTTGGTGCGCCGCAGCGGGTCGACACCGTCGAGGAACCGGTCCCAGAGCTGACCGAGCCCGCGCTCGTCCAGGTGCCTGAGGTAGACGGTCTCCTTGTCCGATTCGACCTCGATGCCCCTCGGCAGAGCCTGGCGTCGCGCCGGGTGCTGGGTCAGGAGTGAGAACGCCTTGACGTCGAAGGTGAAATCCGACGGCGTCCGGCTGGCCCAGTCTCGTGCCATCACCTGGCGGGGAAGGGCGTAGTACGTGCTGTCCACCTCGACCAGTCGAAAGCGCGAGGCGTAGTGGCGCAGGCGATCCTCGGCCGAGGTAACTCCCTCGGGATACCAGCCCGAGGCGATCAGCGAGCGGTCCGTCCACGAAGCCGTCCCGACGAGGATGCGTCCGGTCACGGCGCCATCTTTCCAGTTTGGCGAGGTACCCTCGACAGTGTCGAGGGGGAGGTGACCGTGGCCGAAGAGATGGGCGAGGCGGATCCGGCCACCAGCCCCGAGCTCGACGCCATCGTGCTCGAGCACGCATACAACGGGGTTCGCCTGCAGCTCGTCCTCCGTGGCCTATTGGTCGTGTTCGTGGCCCTGACGGTCGCGATCGTCCCCCCCGAGCACCACGCTCTCGCGTCATACGTCATCGTCTCCATCTACGGCCTGTGGGCGGTCGGCGTCGCCGTGTGGAGCGAGCGGGGGGGCCCGGCTCCGGTGCGGTTCGTCTGGTTGGCGCTGTTCGTCGACGTCCTGGCGCTGGGTGGCCTCACCGTGCTCGCCGGGGTGGCGGCGAGCCAGAGCTGGACGGCGGACGTCCTCATCAACGGCTTCTTCGTCATCCCCCTGCTGGCGGCGACCCAGCTTCGGCCGGGCGTCTGCGCAGCCGTTGTCGTTCCGACCGTCGCCGTGTACCTCGCGGTGAGCATCGTGACACAGTCGGCGAACGGGGAGCCCTGGTCGTCGGTCCTCCTCCGCGCCCTCGTCCTGGCGGGGCTGGGAGCCGGCTGCATCGCTCTCACCCGGATCCAACAGTCTCGGGTTGCGACGATCGGCCGATTGGTCGGAGATCGCACGAGCCTGCTCACCGAGGTGATGACAACCGAGGATCGAGAGCGTCGGCAGCTGGCCGAGCGTCTCCATGACGGCGCGCTGCAGTACGTCCTGGCGGCTCGCCACGACGTCGAAGACGTCCAGAGCGACCCAGCGGCGCTCGACCGTCTCGACGAGGCCCTCACTGAGTCCTCCCGGCTGCTCCGGTCGACCGTCGCCGAGCTGCACCCTGCCGTGCTCGAGCGCTTGGGCCTGGCCCAGGCGCTCCGAGACCTGGCCCGCACCACCGAGGCCCGCGGTGGCTTCGCCGTCACGCTCGAGCTCGATGGCTGGGAGGAAGGGGCGCGCAGCCCGGCGGACGGACTTCTCTACGCGACCGCCCGAGAGCTGCTCAGCAATATCGTCAAGCACGCCGGGGCCAGCGCCGTGCATATCAACCTCGCCCGCTCCGGCGAGCTCGCCCAGCTGGTGATCGCCGACGACGGGTGCGGGATCCCAGACGGTGCCGTGGAAGCGAGCCTCGATCGTGGTCACATCGGGTTGGCGTCGCACCGCGTACGACTCCAAGCAGCGGGTGGCGGTCTCAGCATGACCGGAGCAAGCCCGTCGGGCACGATCGCCACGGTCGACGTGCCCTGTGCGCCGACCACTGCCAACGGACGGTTGTAGACCCCCGGGCCGGTTCGCCTACTTCAGGAGCCCGCGCCGCATCGCTTCGGCGACCGCCGCCGTCCGGTCGGAGACGCCGAGCTTCTCGTACAGGCGCTGGGCCTGGGTCCTGACCGCGCTCACCCCGAGATCGAGCTCGGCGGCAACCTGCGGGATGGACCTGCCCCTGGCGAACGCCTGCAACACCTCGATCTCCTGGTCGGTCGGCGCCGAGGTCTGGCTGCGGGCCCGGTGTCGGATCTCGCCGGCAAGCTCGCCCGCCAGCTCAGGGGGGAGCACGGTCTGGCCCTCAGCCGCCCTGAGCACGGCGTCGACGATCTCCTTGCGGCGGGCGTCCTTGGACAAGTAGCCAGCGGCGCCCTCCTCCAGCGCACGGAAGACGACAGCGCTGTCGGCCACAGCCGACAGCAGCAGCACCCTGGTGGGTAGGTCCTCGTCGACGACAGCGTGCACCAGGTCCAGTCCGTCCATCTCGGGCATCTGGTAGTCCACCACGGCCACGGTGGGCCGCTCCCGCCTGATCACCTCCAGCGCGTCGGCGCCGTTGTCCGCCTCGCCGACGACCTCGATCCGCCCGCTCTCGCTCAGGCCTCTGGTGACGCCATCCCGGAAGAACGGATGGTCGTCGACGACGATTGCCCGCACCGGGCTCTGGCCCGGCGCCGGCGCGGCATGGTCGCTCTGGTCGCCGCCCTCGACGGTTCGCCTCGGCAGGACGACCGTCGACAGTGACGTGTCCGACATGGCGGCGGCGTTCGGGGCCGGGAGAGCCCGGCTCATGTCGTCTGCGGAGCTGAAGCGGCGGCCGGGATCCTTCTCGAGCGCTCTCAGGACGAGCGTCTCCAGCGCGGGCGGTACTTCCGGCCTTTCCTTGCGCAGGGAACGAGGTGTCGCCTGGAGATGCTGGGCGATCACCCCCACCGGGACCTCGGCCTCGAAGGGCGGGTGACCCGCGAGGCACTCGTAGAGAACGCACCCGAGCGAGTAGAGGTCCGTCGCCGCGGTGGCCGACCGTGCGTCGAGCTGCTCTGGGGACGCGTAGGCGGGGGTTCCCATGAACTCGCCCATCGTCGTCACCCTCGCGACATCGCCCGCTGCTCTGGCGATGCCGAAGTCGACGAGCTTCGCCGTGCCGTCAATGGTCATCAGGATGTTGGCTGGCTTGATGTCCCGATGCACGATTCCCTTGCCGTGAGCGTGGCTGAGGCCGGCGAGGAGCTGGGCGGCGATCTCCTCGGTCCTGTCCACTCCGAGATACGGCGATGTCGCCTCGAGCTTGTCTTGGAGCGACTCACCTTCGACCAGCTCCATGACGATGTAGTAGGTGTCGCCCTCGTTCCCGGCGTCGTAGACGGTGACGATATTGGGGTGCTTGAGGGATGCCACGTGGACCGCTTCGCGCTCGAATCGCTGTCGAAAGGCCGGGTCCGACGCAAGTTGCGGGCTCAGCATCTTGACCGCGACTTCCCGGGCCAACCGCCGGTCGTGGGCACTCCAGACGCTGGCCATGGCACCTGAGCCGAGGTGGTCGATTAGCTCGTAGCGCTGGTCCAACA
Source organism: Acidimicrobiales bacterium (assembly GCA_036270875.1). Classification (NCBI taxonomy): domain Bacteria; kingdom Bacillati; phylum Actinomycetota; class Acidimicrobiia; order Acidimicrobiales; species Acidimicrobiales bacterium. The sequence goes on along the minus strand of DATBBR010000149.1, from coordinate 9,399 downwards.
CCCTCATCGACGTAGTCCACCCTTCGGTCGCCTGCCCTGCCAACGACACGGCGCGATCCTCGCAAGGCCAGTATGCCCGGCCTGGGTCGTTCGCAGCGGGCGAGTTGGCGGTGATGGCATTTGTCCGGTTCGTTCCGTTCAGAGGACGAGCCGCCCGCGGGCGGGGCGCCGCAGGTGCGGGCATGCTGGGGACGTGATGGGCCTCGTCCGCCGCGCCGCCCGCCGGGTACTGGGCAACGAACTGCCGTTGGTCGTTCCGCTGACGGCAGCCCAGGTTGGCTCGGCCGGGCTTCGCCTGGCCATCGCTGGAGATGTCGGGCACCCCTCCGCCGAGCTCGAGCTGAGCGTCGCCGCCATGGTGGACGAGCACGCCCGCCGGCCCTTCGACGCCCTGGTGCTGCTGGGCGACAACATCTATCCGGACGGCGACCCCGCCCGCGTCGGTGAGGCCGTCCTTGACCCGCTGGCTCCGATCCTCGGCCGAGGCGTCGTCCTCGTCGCCGTCCTGGGGAACCACGACGTGGACCGAGGCCAGCCTGACGAGGTCGCCCGCCGTCTCGGAATGCCGGCCCGCTGGTACGAGCGCCAGTTCGGGCCGGTGCAGCTGCTGGCGCTCGATTCCACCCGCGCCGGTGACCGCGAGCAAGGAGCGTGGCTCGAGCGAACACTCGCTGGTAGCGACGCCACCTTCCGTGTCGTGGCCCTCCATCACCCGCCATACTCCGCTGGCTGGCACGGATCGTCGAGGGACGTGCGGCGGTCGTTCGGGCCTGCCTTCGTGCGCCACGGCGTCGACCTCGTGCTCGCCGGTCACGAGCACGACTACCAACGGTCGAAGCCGATCAGCGGGACGGTCTACATCGTGTCCGGCGCCGCCACGCATCTCCGGGCCACGGGCAAGCGACGCTTCACCGCCGCGGCCCACGCCCGGCACCACTTCCTCGACCTCTGGGTGATCGACCAGCAGGTCATCATCCAGCCCGTCGGCCATGACCGTCAGCCCTTCGACCAGACGGTCCTTCCGATCCGTGGAGCCTTGGCCAGTAGGTCGACATGGAGCGGCTCGGCGTAGCGGGGGTCGATGAGGTCGCGCGCGCCGCCGACGGCGCGCATCACTGCTCGAAGGGTGGCCTACCCATCTGGTCACGGACCGTGACGACCTCGGGGTTGGTGAGGCTCCGGCGTTGCCAGTTGGCGCCGTCGACAACCAGGGTATGACCGGAGACGAACCGGGCGTAGGGCGAAGCGAGGAAGGTGGCCGCCCATCCGAGCTCGCGCAGCCGACCCACCCGCATCGCCGGCTGGCAGCGGTCCTTCTCGTTGGTGCGGTCGAGGTTGCCCTTGATATCGGCCGTCATATCCTCGTGCGGGAACAGGCCGGGTACCAGGCCGTTGACCTGGATCCCGTAGGGGCCCCACTCGACGGCGAGCGTCTCCACCATGTTCTTCACGCCGGCCTTGGCAGCAGCCGAATGGGCGAAGCCTGGGCCACCGGTCCACGCGTAGGAGGCGCCGATATTGATTATCGATCCCGGCGTGCCCGCGCTCATGTGGCGGCGAGCGAACTCACGGGCGCAGAAGAAGGTGCCATTGAGGGTGATGTCGACAACGGTTCGCCAGGCGTTCGGTGACATCTCCTCGGTCGGAACGGGAAAGTTCGCGGCCGCGTTGTTGACGAGGACGTCCGGGAGGTGGAGATCCGCTTCGGCGGCATCGAAGGCGGCGGCGATCTGGTCAGGTTGGCGGATGTCGCACTGAACGGTGAGAACAGCCGTGCCGAGCTTGGCCAGCGCGTCCTGGCCTTCTGAGAGATGCTCGGCCTTCCGGCTGGCCAACACGATGTCGGCACCAAGGCGGGCAAACTCGGTGGCCGTAGCCTTGCCGAGCCCGGTTCCACCACCCGTCACGAGCACGGTGCGGCCAGAGAACGTGTCCGGCGGGAGGGCTGTGGCGCCCACCGGCGGCGGCTCGGGCAGGCCAATCGGTTCGCTCATGTCGAAATCCCCCCGAAGCTGTGTGTCATGCAGGCGAGCGCGGTAGGAGGCCGTCAGCGGGTGCGAGGCTTGGTCCGCTCGCCCGACGCGAATGCTTGCTGGCCCTCGAACAGCGACCTCGGGTCACTCCCGAGCCGCACGAGCATACGTCCGTTGTCGAGCGCCTGGAGGCGAGAGAGCTCTCTGCCCATCCAGAGGGCGCGCACCGTACCCTGGATGGCGACCGCCGGGGCCTTGGCGATCTCGGTCGCTGCCCACTTGACTGCGTCGTGGAGACCGACGGCGGGGACCACCTCTGAGACCAGCCCTATCTGATGGGCGCGCTGCGCCGTCATCCGCTCGCTCGCCCCGAGCAAGGCCACGCGCATGATCTCGCCAAACGGCATCTTCTGAAGCATGTGTATCGACTCGAAGCATGCCGTCATGCCGAACGTCACATGAGGGTCGAAGAACGTGGCGTGCTCGGCGGCGACGATGAAGTCGACCTCTCCCAGCATGTAGAAGGCTCCGCCACAAGCCATGCCGTTGATGGCGCCAATGACTGGTTTCCATAGGTCGTTGGTCTTGGGCCCAATGTTCTCACCGGGGTCATCGACATGCCACGGCGTAGCCGAGGCTGGCCCGGCCCCGGTCCCCCTCGTCCCTTCCACATCGTCAACGCTGTCCCAGCCGCCCATCACCTCGCTGCGGTCGATGCCCACGCAAAAGGCCTTGTCGCCGGCCCCAGTCAGCACCGCACATCGAACGTCATCGTTCTTGCGAAGGCTCCTCCAGACGTCCTTCAGCTCTCGCTGCATCAAGAAGTTGAACGCGTTGTGGACCTCAGGGCGGTTCAGCGTCACCCAGGCCACGCCCTCGAGCTCCTCGTACAAGATCGTCTCGTAGTCGGCCACGCCGTGATCTTAGGGTACGGGGCGGCCGCACCCCATCCGTCTGGACAAGGGCCAACGGTTCGCCCGAAGTCGTCCATCTCACCGGATGACCGGAGCCACACGGGGCCCGAGACGGCCATCCGCCGGTCCGGTCGGACCGCAGCCTGCCATCGCGTACGGGTGAGGCATCTCCGACGGTATCCTGGTCCGGGCCGATGCCGCCCCCAGTGCTGCCCCGAGGGCCTGGAGGCGGACGGCGCTTCACCCTCTAGGAAAGACACGAGATGATCCCGCGCGCCGACATCCGCAACCTCGCCATCGTCGCCCATGTCGACCATGGCAAGACCACGCTCGTCGACGCCATGCTCTGGCAGTCGGGCATCTTCAGGGCCAACCAGGACGTCGTAGAGCGAGTCATGGACACGATGGACCTCGAGCGCGAGAAGGGCATCACGATCCTGGCAAAGAACACCTCCGTGCGTCACAGCGGCATCAAGCTCAACATCGTCGACACGCCTGGTCACGCCGACTTCGGAGGCGAGGTCGAGCGTGCGCTGGCGATGGTTGACGGCGTCCTGCTGCTGGTCGACGCGAGCGAGGCACCGCTTCCACAGACGCGCTTCGTCCTCCGCAAGGCCCTGGAGCGTCGACTTCCAGTCGTGGTCGTCATCAACAAGATCGACCGTCCGGACGCCCGGCCGAAGGAGGTCGTGGACGAGGTGTACGAGCTCTTTCTCGATCTCGACGCCGACGAGGGTCAGATCGAGTTCCCGATCCTCTACACGAATGCCAGGGTGGGAACCGCCAGCACGTCGCCAACCGAGGAAGGTCGGGACCTGGAGCCGCTCTTCGCCGCGATCGTCGAGCACATCCCTCCGCCGTCCTTCGAGGAGGGGCATCCACTCCAGGCCCTGGTGACGAACCTCGATGCATCGCCCTACGTCGGGCGACTCGCGATCTGCCGGGTGGTCAACGGCACCATCCGCAAGGGCCAGCAGATTGCGTGGTGCCGCGCCGATGGCACCGTCGAGTCGGTGAAGGTGACCGAGCTCTACGTGGCCGAGGGACTCGAGCGGGTCGACGCCGCTGAAGCGGGACCCGGTGAGATCGTCGCCGTCGCCGGGATCAGCGAGGTGACGATCGGCGAGACCCTCGCCGACAGGGACGATCCCCGTCCCCTTCCGGTCCTGATCGTCGACGAGCCGAGCCTCGCCATGACGATCGGTGTGAATACCTCGCCTTTGTCCGGCACATCGGGGACAAAGCTCACCGCACGCCTGCTCGAGAACCGTCTTGATGCCGAGCTCGTCGGTAATGTCTCCCTCCGGGTCAACCCGACCGCCCGCCCGGACACCTGGGAGGTGCAGGGCAGGGGGGAGCTACAGCTTGCTGTGCTGGTCGAGACACTGCGGAGGGAGGGCTTCGAGCTCACGGTGGGCAAGCCACAGGTCGTCACTCGCGAGGTCAACGGCAAACTCCACGAGCCGGTCGAGCGTCTCTCGATCGACGTGCCCGCGGACTTCATGGGCGTGGTCACTCAGCTCCTCGCCCTGCGCAAGGGGAGCATGGAGCAGTTTGTCAACCATGGCACGGGGTGGGTCCGCCTCGAGTACTCGGTTCCGAGCCGAGGGCTCATCGGCTTCCGCACCGAGTTCCTCACAGAGACGAGGGGGACCGGTGTGTTGCACCATGTCTTCGACAGGTTCGAGCCGTGGTTCGGTGAGCTGCGAACCCGACCGACCGGATCGCTGGTCGCCGACCGCCCGGGTACCACGACCACCTACAGCCTGCTCAGCCTGCAGGAGCGGGGCACCCTCTTTGTTGGCGCGGGCGTCGAGGTCTACCAGGGGATGATCGTCGGTGAGAACGCCCGGTCCGACGACATGGATATCAACCCGACCAAGGAGCGGAAGCTCACGAACATGCGCTCGTCCACAGCGGAGGAGCTCGTCCGCCTCATCCCCCCTCGCCAGCTGTCGCTCGAGCAGGCGCTCGAGTTCATCCGCGAGGACGAGTGCGTCGAGGTCACCCCGGCTGGGGTGCGCCTTCGCAAGATGGTCCTCGACCGGTCCCAGCGCGCCCGTGGCGCGGCGCGAGCGAAGCGGGACCGCCTGTAGCGGCTCTCCACCACTTGCCCATGACGATGCCGAAGATGGTGGGCAACGTGACCTGTTGCCTCGTCCTGGGTAGGCGTGTTGCATGACCGAGAAGGATTCCGATAGCTGGGAGCATGCCGTCGAACTGTTGCGGTCGGCCGGATCAAGCACGAGCAGCATCGACGATGCGGTGGCGGCCGGTCCAGATGAGCTGGCGCTTGTCGTCGCTCGGCACTTGACCTTCCCGGGATCTCGATATCTCCAGGCGGCAGACGTCTGGGAGCGCGCCGGCGTGGGGGAGGCAACTGCCCGGTCGCTGTGGCGAGCCATGGGCTTTCCTGACGTCCCGGACGAGGACAGAGCGTTCACCGACGCTGACGTAGAGGCCTTGCGCGTGGCACTCCGCCTGTTCGACCAGGTCGACATGAGCGACGTTGCCATGCTCCAGCAGGCCCGAGTCATGAGCCAGGCGGTGGCGCGCATCGCTGACTCGCACCAGGACGTCATCGCCGCCATGTTCAGCCGACCCGACCCTGGCAGCGCAGCAGCTGAGGCCGTTGCCATCGCGGGTGACGCCCTGCCGGCGCTCGACCACCTGCTCACCTACATGTATCGCCGGCACCTGGCCGCGGCGACGGAGCAGCGGCTGCTGATGGGCACCGAGGGCGGCATGGGTGCGATCAACCTGTCGGTGGGCTTTGCCGACATGACGGGGTTCACCGAGGTCAGCGAAGCACTTTCGGCAGAAGAGCTGGCAGACACGATCGAACACTTCAACGCGGCCACCGCCGACGTGATCGCCGAGTTGGGTGGGCGCGTCGTAAAGACCATCGGGGACGAGGTCATGTTCACCACGCCCGATCCGGCACGCGGCGCGGAAGTGGCCGTGGCCCTGTTGGACGCCGTCTCACCCGACGGAGGCACCCCGGAGCTGCGAGTCGGTGTGGCAACCGGTCCCGTTCTGGCACGGGAGGGCGACGTCTTCGGAACACCAGTCAACCTCGCCAGCCGCCTGGTGACGATCGCCCGTCCGGACAGCGTGCTCGTGGACCAAGCAAGTCGCGACGCCCTGGTCGACGACGACCGCTTCGAGCTGTCGACGCTGGCCCCGAGGCGGTTGAAGGGGCTGGGCCGGGTGGGCGCCTACCGCTTACGGGCGGCCGGCACCTGACCTGGTCGGCGGACGACGCCGCCTGACCGGCTTACCCCGCGGGGAGTGCTGGCCACAACTCGCGTGGGAGCTCTATGGCCATGGCGACATCGATCAACCGGCTGAGCGCGATGTACGCCTTCGCTGCTTCGACATCATCGTCAAGAAGATCGACCAGCTTCTGAGAGCCTTCAATGAACGCCTGCCGTACTTCGGCGGCGATGTCCTCATCTGAGGCGGCTGCTGCGGTTGCTTGCAGCCGGAAGAGAAAGTGGTTCCGGTTCTGGACCTTGTCGGCGTACGACTGGTTCATCCGTGCGCGCGCCTGTACCAAATCAGGCGCTTCGGCCGCGGTTGCCATGATGTCCATTATTTGACGGTGATGCCACCGATAGCAGGCTATGAACAGGTCCTTCTTGCTGGGGAACAAGGCGTAGATATATGACTGCGAGATGTCGGCTCGTGTCGCGATTGCCGCGGTCGTCGCCCCGTGGTACCCCCACTCGGCAAACTCGGTGCGGGCGGCACCAAGGACCGCGTCGCGTCGACGGTCAGCATCCGAGAGCTGGCGATGATGGACGGTCGGCACATCCCGAGAGTAGTTCGACGTGGATCTGCTCGGGCCCGAGGCCACGGTCACGACCTTGTCGAGCTGGGTGCATTCGATGACTCTGGAAACGGCTGCAGTCGGTGCGTCGAGGACCAGATCGCCGCCCAGTTGGCGCTGACGCTCGCAGGCCGCCGCCAGCGGAGCCAGCCCGGCACAGTCGATGAACACGGTGCCGCTCAGGTCGACCAGGATCACTCGGCCTGGCTCGGCCATCTCGGCAAGTGCCTCTGACAGACGTGGGGCCGTGGCGCAGTCGAGCTGGCCGACCACCGCCATCACGGCGAGGCCATCGTACATCGCTGTCTTCAGATCGAAGGGAGTCGGCACCACGATCCCTTCCCCAGGCGTCACCCGCCCGGATATCCGGCGTCCAGGATCAGGATACCAGTGCTCTGTCAGCTACCGTACAGAGCGGGTCGCGGGCTCGAGTCACGGCCTGTCATCTCCAGGGCCGCCAAGTCGTCTCTCGCTGCCGCCTCCATTTCCCGCCGCCTCGTCATCGCCATCGAAGTAGGACTCGACGTGTTGCTCGGGACGGCGTTCACCCACTGAGGCAATGCGGTCGAGCACCTCCCTGTCAGCGTCCGTCAAGGGAGGCTGCACGATGCTGCGGGGCCATAGTCGATTCTTCAGCACGACGTTCACCTCGGCGGCGTAAAGACTCAACTCCGCGCCGACATAGATCCAGGCCAATGTCCCCAGGACGAGGGCAAACGTGCCGTAAACCTGGCCCGCGTGACGCAGGTTGTGACCCACGAGATAGACGCCGAGACCTTGGAGAACGGTCCAGCCAACGCCACCCAGAACGGCCCCGGGGAACAGCTCTCGAGTGCCAATGGATGCCGGAGTGAGGACCCGAAAGGCCAGCCAGTACACGGCCACATTGATCAATACCACCAGAGCTTCGACGCCCACCTTGAATCCCATGTTTCGGAACAAGCCCACCTGGGCGCCATAGGTAGACAGGCTCGTCACGCCTGTGGTGATCAATACGTTTCCGGCCAAGACAGCGAGAAAGGTCAGACTCCGGGTCAGCCGGGGGAAGAAGCCCGGGCGAACGACGCCGGGTACGTTCCAGACCTCGGCCATGGCCCGCTGAGCGGCCTGGCTGACGCCCAGCGACCCGTACAGGGCTAGGAGGAGACCAATGACCAGTCCGACGACGCTGCCTGAGTGGAGGGCGCTCACGTTGGCCTTCAGCTGGTTGCCGATTACGGGGAACTGCGCCAGGGCGGAGTTCTCGAGTGAGTGAGCAAACGACGAGTTGGTGCTGAGCAGGCCAAGGATGGTGACGAACACCAACAGCAACGGGAAGATCGCCACGAAGCCGTAGTACGTGATGAGGGCCGTCAGGACAGACCCTGCATCGTCGCCGAACTTCTTGATCACCCCGAAGACGAAAGCCGCCGGCCGGTGGCGCTGCTGGAAGCGATCAAGGACCTCGATGGGATTCTGCATTGTGCGGTGGCTTCTTCCCCTCACCCGAACGCAGCATGGCCGTCATCAGCCAGACGGGCCACCAGTCGGCGCCCGACCCAACCGCTGGCTCCCACCACAGCGGCGCCCACAGGACGACATTAGATCCCGGAAGCTCCGATGGCCGCCTCCTCGCATCCTCGAGTGGGTCAGTCTTCCGTTTGAGATACCCTCCACCTGTCGATGGCCGAGCATCAGGAGCCAGAATTGACTGCCGGGCAGGGTCTGCGGTCCCGCAAGCAGGCCCGGACCCGCCGAGAGCTCGAGGCAGCCGCCCTCGCCCTCTTCGCGGCCAACGGTTACGAAGAGACCACAGTGGAGGAGATCGCTGCCGCCGTCGAGGTGTCCCCAAGGACCTTCTTCCGCTACTTCGGATCCAAGGAAGACGTCCTGTTCGGCTACGAGGAACGCCACCTGGCGGCGCTGCGCCGGATGATCCGCGACTGCCCCACCGCTGCGACGGACCTGTCCGCGCTCGAGGAGGTCCTCTTGACCTTCGCCAACTACCTTGCCGAGGAGCACCAGCCCCTCCTCATCCGAGCAACGCTCGTGACGGAGAACCAGCGCCTGAGAGAGCGGAGCCTGCGAATGCTGCGCTCCTGGGAGCTGACGCTCGCTGACGAGCTGGCGCTCCAGGCCGGAATGGACACACCCGACCTCGGCCTGCTGGTGCTCGCAGCTTCGAGCATGGGCGCGATCAACGTGGCCGTGCGGGTATGGCAGGGCTCAGGTGGCCAAGGCTCGCTGATGAGGGTCACGAAGCGGGCTCTGGAACTGGCGATGACCCCTGAGATCCCGGCACCACGACGACCACGGGGCCGGCGCCCGGCTCGGAGGAACTCCCGGCAGGCCCCCCGAGACGATCACTAAGGACGCTGAGACGAGGTCGTTGCGCGTTCGTCGTCAGCGCTCAAGGAGAGGGCCGGCGTTCTCCCTCAAATCGACGAATGAAGCCCTCGACGAATGCGACCGTCTCGGCGTGCCCGCTCGACATGCCGAGGATCTCGCGCTCGATGACGAGAAACCGGGAGATGCTGGACATCAGGACGGTGCAGACGATGGGGGGGCATTCGTTGGGGTCGACCCCGTAGCGCTCGAGTACGCCCCGGAAGCCGTTGAGTTGTTCGACGCGGAACCGCTCGGCCGAGGCGGCGATCTCGGTTCGGATCGCCTTGCGGTGGTTCGCCAAGGCGATGAATTC
>DATBBR010000148.1 GCA_036270875.1 Acidimicrobiales bacterium | reverse complement strand
CTTGTATCGGCGCGGGTCGTCGTCCTCCGCCTTGAGAATGCGATCGAGACGCTGGATGTTGCCGTCGTAGCGCTCGCGGTAGGCGTCCCAGTCGAGCTCGGCGAGCTGACCGTATCCCTCGAACTGGCTGATGATGCCGTCGCCGTGGAACGGTACGAACATCCGACGGCTCATCCGCGCCCAGGTCTCGACCTCCTCGTCGGTCAGGCCGATCCGGGCTCGCAGCGCCCGGGCCCGTCCCTCCGGGAGCAGGGCGAGCAGCCTCGGGGCGAGGTCAGAGATCCACGCCACCATCACGTTGGTGTACGCGTTGTTGCGAAGGCCGCCCCCCTCGGCGCCCGGGTAGCCCTCGTGGAACTCGTCGGGGCCCATCACGCCGTGGATCTCGTAGCGGTCCCGCTCGGGGTTGTACCGGGCCAGCGAGGCGAAGAACCGGGCGATCTCGAGCATCATCTCCGCTCCGTGGTCGACCATGAACTCGAAGTCACCCGTCGCCTGGAAGTAGTGCCAGAGGTTGTAGAAGATCGCCGCGTTGACGTGACGCTGGTTGTGGCTGAGGTCGGGCTCCCAGCGGCCCGACAACGGGTTGAGGTGTACTACCTGGGTCTCCTCTGTCCCGTCGCTGCCGCTCTGCCAGGGGTACATGGCCCCGCGGTACCCGGCAGCCTTCGCGGCCCGGCGGGCCTCCCCGAGCCGGCGCGCCCGGTACAGCAGCAGGTGACGGGCGGCCCGTGGGAGGCGGACGGTCAGGTAGAGCAGGACGTACAGCTCGTCCCAGAACACATGGCCGCGATAGGCCTCGCCGTTCAGGCCCCGGGCAACGACGCCGGAGTCCACCTCGGCGGCGTAGCCCGAGCAGACCTGGAGAAGGTGTGATGCGTGCAGCCGCAACCGCAGTTGCACGGCGGTCTCGCCCGGTAGCACAAGATCGCACATCTCCCACTGCTCGTCCCAGGCCTGCCGATGCTCGCGAACCGCGTCCGAGAACGGGGGGTGATGGCTCGCCGCCTTGCCGGCGCTGGCCAGCGGCTCGCTGATCGCATGGTCGCGCGATGTGTAGAACGCGACCATCTTCTCGACCTGCACGGGCTCGCCCTCTTGGACGTCGAAGCCGATGACCTGCTGGATGTAGTCCTCCATCTGGTAGAGCTCTCGCTCGACCTCGAGGGGCGCACCACCCGAAGAGGCTGTCGTGCGCGCCGCCTCGGCCACGTAGATGCGGGACTGGCGCGTGCGCGCCATCAGAGCGATCACCTCGGGGCCGAACGTGCGCGGCAGAGTCGGCTCCAAGTGTCGTCCTTCGAGCTGCCCGTATCGGGCGACCCCGGCGTTGGTCACCCGCCCGTCCAGCGCCGAGACGATCTCGACCGGACCCGACCAGTTCTCGGCGGTGAGCGTCCACTCGATCCCGGCCAGGTGCATCTCGGCCATGCTGACGAACCGGCGGCTGCGTAAGGTCGTCTCCCGGCCCAACCGGTCGCGGAAGCGAAGCGTCCGTGCTACGACGGCGGCTCCGATGTCGTACTCGTGGCGGTAGGAGCGCAGCTCGACGTCTTGGAGGCGAACGACCTCCCCGCCCTCGATACGCAGCTTGAGCACGGCCCAGTTGGGCAGGTTTACCAGGTCCTCGTTGAGCACCGGGGTCCCACCCATGATGGTGGTCTCGCGGTTATAGCCGCCGTGGGTGTAGGTCCCCGGGTAGTGCACGCCGTCGGCGTCCTCCCACTCCGCGAACCCGCGGGTGCAGAGATAGCCGTTGCCGGTCGAGGTCAGCGCCTCCCGCAGGCCTTCGTCTGCCGCCTCAAAGCCCTTGTAGATCAGCGAAGGGTCGGGGCCGGGAACGATAGGGGTCATCGGACCATTGGCCAGGGCTCGTTCACTCGGTTTCCAGGCCGGTCCCTTCCTGGGTCTGGCGAATCTGTCCCGCCGCCAGGTTGAGCGCAGTCGGCAGACCGATCCCGCCCGGGAGCTGGAAGACCGATCCGGAGCCTGCGTTGAGCGCGGCGTCGAGGTCGATGGCGGCGCGGATCAGGGCCAGGTGGGTGAAGGCCTGGGGGAAGTTGCCGATCTGGCGGCCGCTCGGGTCGATCTCCTCGGAGTAGAGCCCGACGTGGTTGGCGTAGGTCAGCATCTTCTCGAAGGCGTACTGCGCCTCCTCCAGGCGCCCGGCGCGTGTCAGGGCGTCCACGTAGAAGAACGAGCACAGCGAGAACGTCCCCTCCGATCCCTCCAGGCCGTCAGGCGAGGCACTCGGGTTGTAGCGGTAGACGAGGCTGTCGGTGACCAGCTCCTCGTCGATTCCCTTGAGCGTGGACAGCCACAGCGGGTCCTTCGGGGCGATGAACCCGACCAGGGGCATCAGCAGGCTGATGGCGTCGAGCACGTCCGTCCCGGGGTACTGGGTGAAGGCCCCCCGCTCGGGGTTCCAGCACTTGTTCATGATCTGCTGGTAGACGGCATCACGAGCGGCGGTCCACCGCGGGACGTCGCCCGGCCGCCCCCGGTCACGGGCCATGCGAATGAGCCGGTCGAAAGCCACCCACACCATCACCCGCCCGTAGGTGAAGTCCTTGCGCCCGCCCCTGGTCTCCCATACCCCCTCGTCCGGCTGGTCCCAGTTCTCGGCCAGCCAGTCGGCGATCTTGACGAGCTCGACCCACCCCAGGTAGCCGACCGGCTCGGTGGGGTCGGCCAGGGCGATCGAGTCCATCGCCTCGCCGTAGATGTCGAGCTGGAGCTGGTCGGCGGCCCCGTTGCCGATCCGTACCGGGCGCGAGCCCATGTAGCCCTCGAAGTGGTCGAGCGTCTCCTCCACCAGGTCCGACGAGCCGTCCACCCGGTACATGATCTTGAGCGGGCCCGAGTCCTTGCCGACGTGCTCGGAGACCCGATTGCCCATCCACAGGAGGAATGCCCTTGCCTCCTCGGTATAGCCCAGACCCAGGAGGGCGTAGACCGAGAAGGAGGCGTCGCGAATCCAGGTGAAGCGGTAGTCCCAGTTGCGCTCGCCACCGATCTGCTCGGGCAGTCCCGCTGTCGTCGCTGCCACCAGGGCACCGGTCGGGGCGTAGGTCATGAGCTTGAGCGACATGGCCGAGCGGTGGACCATCTCTCGCCACCGTCCCTGGTAGGTGCACTTGGCCAACCAGGCCCGCCAGTAGTTGACCGTCTGCTCGAACAGGGTGACTGCGTCGCCTCGGTTCATGGCCTGCGGCTCTCGGGTGGTCCCCGTCTCGAGCATGAACCCACTCACCTCGCCGGCCCTGAGCGTGAAGTCGAGGCGAACGTCGCCGTCTCCCGATCGCTCGGCGCCGGCGGCACCGTGGAGGACCACCTGTCCGCCGTTGGCCCGGAAGACGGCGCCCTCGTTGGTGAGCGACAGCTTGTGGGGCTGGCGGGCGAAATCGAAGCGGGGCTCGCACTCGAGCCGGAATGGCATCTCCCCCCGCAGGCACCGCACGCCCCGGCAGATCCGGTGGTTCTCGGTGGCCACGGTGGGATTGTCGATGGGCATGAAGTCGACGAGCTCGGCTACCCCGGCGTCGGTCATGAAGCGGGTGATCAGGCAGGCCGACTGGGGGAAGTAGATCTGGGTGGTCTGGCAGTCGTCGAGCACCGGCGCGATCCGGAACCGCCCTCCCTTGCGGGCGTCGAGGAGCGAAGCGAAGATGCTGGGGGAATCGAAACGGGGAGCGCAGAAGAAGTCGATCGTCCCGTCCTTGGTGACGAGCGCGGAGGTCTGCAGATCGCCGATCAGACCGTGGTCGCTGACGAGGGGATAGTCGCTCACGAGGGCTCCTCTTGACTCGGCAGGGTCGTCCGACGCCTGCTCACCTCGTGATTCTGTGGTCGTCGGCGGATGCTGTCGTCACCCGCAGCGGGTGATTCAGCAGCCGCTCTGGCTGGCCGGGATCTGGTCGAGGGCGAGATGGAACGGACCGGCCTGGTTGGCCACGAGTGTCGTCCAGCCGCTCGGCGTCCCATAGATACAGCCATTGCCTTCGGCCACGCTCCAGCGGGAGTTGTAGCGGACGCGAACGAGCACGACACCGGGGCCGCTGGTGTCGAGCGTGATGTTCCCCCCGTCCATGCGGACCAGCCGGGCGGGCCCGTCGACGAGGCCGGTCGACCCGGCCACCTCGAACAGCCGCCAGTTGCGGTCGTGCCAGGCGGGGACGAGACCGGGAACCCCCGATTGGACGAGCCGTCCCTCCTGCACAGCGGCGTAGTCGAGCGGGACGTCAGGGAGCGCCACGTAGCGGACCCCGTTGTCCAGCAGCCAGGCGCGGTAGCTGGCCGCGTCGAGCTGGCCCTGGGCGTAGAACAGGGCGTTGTTTGCCGTGTCGAGCTGGCGCTCCCAGCCGCGGGCCAGGGGGTAGTACGGCGCGACGTAGGCGGCTTCCCAGTGCCTCGCCGTCGGGACGATCTCCACCCGACCGGCGGGATGGTCGTGCCCGCCCAAGTAGCCCAGGAGGGGCTGGAAGTACCTGGTCTGCGTGGACGGGTCGCTCCGCCCCGTGAAGGACGTGGCCGAGGGGCCCCACTGGAGCAGGGCGAGCGGCACCACGGCAAACGGCACGAGCAGGCGCCGGTGCGGCCACAGCAGGCAGGCCGCCAGCGGGGCGCCGACGCACTCTCCGAGGCGGCTGATGTTGCTGCCCATCGAGCTCGGCACGACGAAACTCAGGACGATCGCCACGACGTACAGCAGGGCCCCCGTGCGCAGGCTGCGCTCCGATCGGGGGATCAGCACGGTGGCCAGGCCGAACAGCCCCAGCAGCCACCCGAAGTCGAAGGCGGTGAACGGCATCGCCCCCTGGCCCGGGAACAGCAGCGTCAGGGCGGCCACTGGGACCGCGGCCACGGCGACCAGGCCTCCCAGGGCCAGACGCCGCCGGGGCCAGGACGCCAGCAGCCAGGCCACGGCGGCCAAGGCGAGGAAGGAGCCCGCCAGTGGGCTGGCCAGGGGCGTCGCCACCGCCAACGCAGCCGCCAGACGCCACCGCCGACGGGTGGCGGCCCAGATGGCCGCCAGGGCCAGGGCCTCGCCCAGCAGGAAGGGCAGCTGCCCGATCGACACCTGGACCATCGTCCCCACGGCGAAGATCAGCGATCCCACCCTCGCCGAGGTGCCGAAGTGGCCGACCACGAGGCGGTCGAAGGCCCAGGCGGCGACGGCGGCGCTCAGCACCTCGGTGGCCTGGACGCCGATGACGCCGGCGACGGGCGGAAAGATAACGCTGTAATTGAGCGTCCAGTGCCCCCCGTACCATTGGCTGTCCCACAGGGTCAGGCCCTGCTGGTGGAACAGCCCGATGCGGTACAGCTGGGCGGAGAAGTCCACCCCCCGCCACCCCTCGAGCACTGCCACCAGCGCCAGCGAGCCGGCGACCAGCGGGGCGAGCAGAGAGGCGACGACCCCCTTGGGGGGCACGAGCAAGGGCCCACGTCGTCCGATGGCGCGACCCAGCCACCGCGCGCCGGGGACGGGGGGATCGAAGGTTGCGGCCACGCAGGTTGGCTCGGGCTACGGGCGCTTGCCGTGGGGGGCGGTCCGCATCCCGACAACGCTACAGGGGCGATCTGGGAGGGAGCTGTGTATGGCTCCCGAGCTGGCCCGATGGCGGTCGGACGGCGACCGCCAGGGCTCAAGCCGGATCCTTCCGGGCCCCCTCCTGCCCGGCAGGGGGTCCCGGCTGTCAGAGTCCGGGGCTGCTCTGCATGAGGCCCCCGTCGACCATGACCGTCGTGGCCGTGATGTAGCTGGCCCCGTCCCCGGCCAGGAAGGCCACCACGCTGCCGATCTCCTCCGGTTGGGCCATCCGGCCCAGCGGGATCGCGTCGTTGATGGTCTTGAGCTTCACCGGGTCGTCCAGCGTGGACTGGTTGATCGGCGTGATCACTGCGCCCGGTCCCACGCCGACAACCGTGATCCCGTGCGGAGCGAGGGCTACGCCGGCCTGGCGGGTGAGCATGCGCATGCCGCCCTTGGAGACGGCGTAGGGAGCGTTGCCCGTCATCGGCCAGTCCTCGTGGACCGACGTCATGTTGATGATCCGGCCGCCGCCGCCCTGGGCCAACATCTGTTTGGCCGCCAGCTGCGTCCCGAAGAAGGCGCTCTTCAGGTTGATGTCAAGGACCTCGTGATACTCCTCTTCCGTGCTCTCGAGTATCGACGTGCGTGTCTCGATGCCGGCGTTGTTGACCATGATGTCGAGCCGCCCGAACTCCTTGACCGCAGCATCGATGAGCCTCTGCAGCTCGTCGATCTTGCTGACATCGGCTTCGACCCCGATGGCCTTGTCTCCCATAGCCGCGACCTTGCGCTCCAGCTCCTCGGCGGCCTCGGGGTGGGCCACGAAATCGATGACCACCCTGGCGTGGTGCTCGGCAAGGGCGAGCACGACCGCCTGACCGATCCTGCTGTTGCCGCCGGTGACGATGGCGACCTTGCCGTCGAGGCTCATGTTGGCAGGGTATGGAGGGGTGTCGTCGCGGTCATCACCCGTCGTGGGTGATTTGCGTGGGCCGGCAGTTCATCCGCATCGGCACCGGCCGCTCCCGCCCACAGTCACCCTCTTCGGGTGGTTGTAGGCACT
>DATBBR010000147.1 GCA_036270875.1 Acidimicrobiales bacterium | reverse complement strand
CGGCAGCTGGCGTTCCCGGCGGCGATGGAGTTCCTCCTCACCGCCGAGGCCTTTCCCGCCCAGCGGGCCCTCGAGCTGGGGCTCATCAACGAGATCGTTCCCCGCGAGCAGCTCCTCGACAGGGCGCTCGAGTGGGCCGGGCGGATCACCGCCAATGGCCCGCTCGCCGTGCGGGCGACCAAGGAGAGCGTGCTGCGCGGCCTCGCCGTCACCCTGGAGGAGGCCTACAAGATCGAGCAGAAGCTGTCGACGATGGTCTTCAAGAGCGAAGACGCCAAAGAGGGCCCGCTGGCCTTCGCCGAGAAGCGGCCCCCCCGGTGGAAGGGGAGGTAGGTGGCACGGGTCGATCCCCGGACTCCATGCCTGATCGGCGTGGGTCAGCAGGTCTGGCGTCCAGTGGACGTCCCGAACGGCGCCCCGGAGCCTCTCGCCATGTGGGAGGAGGTCTGCCGGGCCGCGGCCGCCGACAGCGGTCGTTCCGGCGCCCTCGAGCAGCTGGACAGCTTGCAGATCGTGTACTGCCAGAGCTGGCAGTACGACGACCCTCCGGCGCGCCTGGCCGACCGGCTGGGCGCGTCGCCGCGCCACCATCTCTATTCGGGTATCGGCGGCACCACGCCCCAGGTGCTGGTGCAGACCACCGCGGAGTCCATCCTTCGGGGCGAGTCCGATCTGGCGCTGATCACCGGGGCCGAGTGCCTCGAGACTCGACGGCAGATGAAGAAGGCCGGGACGAGGCCGGCCTGGAGCCATCCGGACCCCGAGCGCAAGCCCTTCCCGTTCGAGGCCCCGTTCCATCCCGCCGAGGTGGCCCACGAGGTCTTCCAGGCCTGGCTGACCTTCGCGGTGTGGGACATCGCCCGGCGCGCCCGTCTTGGCACCGCCCCGGAGGCCTACCGCCGTCGGCTCGGCGAGCTGATGGCGCCCATGACGGACGTGGCCGCCGACAATCCCTATGCCTGGTTCCCGACTCGCCGCAGCGTGGAAGAGCTGACGACGGCCAGCCCCACCAACCGCATGGTCGGGTATCCGTACACCAAGTACATGATCTCGATCATGGACGTCGACATGGCAGCGGCAGTGATCGTCGCCAGTCACGAGAAGGCCGATGCCCTCGGTGTGCCGCCGGAGCGGCGCGTGTACCTCAGGGGGTGGTGCTACGCAACCGACCCGGTGTACGTGGCGGAGCACGATCCCATGTGGGCGTCACCGGCGATGCGCGCTGCGGGCGACGAGGCACTCCGGGTGGCCGGAGTCGGGATCGATGACGTCGGCCATCTCGATCTCTACAGCTGCTTCGGGAGCTCGATCAACTTCGGCCTCGACGCCCTCGACCTGTCTCATGACGACGATCGGGGCGTGACCGTCACCGGTGGCCTGCCGTTTGCCGGCGGCGCCGGGAGCAACTACATGACCCACTCCATCGCCGCCATGGCGCAGGTGCTGAGACGGGACCCCGGCGCCATGGGACTGGTCACCGGCGTGGGGATGCACATGACCAAGCACGTGTCGGGCGTGTACTCCACGACACCCGGACCGGTTCGCCCACCGAAGTCGGGCGAGATCCAGTCGGGCCTCGACGCCCGCCCCCGGCGGGCGATCCGCGATGTGGCCACCGGTGAGGCCACCATGGCCGCGTACACCGTCGCCCACGGGCGGGACGGCGGTGCCGACTGGGGCCTGGCCGTGTGCGACCTGCCCGACGGGGCGCGCTGCTACGCCAGGATGGAGGACGCCAATCTGCTGGCCGAAGCCGAGCGGCGGGAGCTCGTCGGCGTACGCCTCGAGCTCGTGCCCGGCGAGGGGAACGTCAACCTGGTCAAGGCGTAGCCGGAGATCGCGCCGACTGCGGCGCGGTGTGCGCTAGTGGCCCCGCGCCATCGACCGCTCGGCGTGATCGGCCCAGGCCGCCAGGTCGGGGTCGGCGGCCAGCTGGGTGGCGTACTTCTTCCTGGCCTCCTGGCGCTTGGCTGGCAGGTACTCGGTGGGCCAGAGGCCGGGATGGGGGCGGTAGCCCTTGAGCACGTTGCGGGCGACGGTGACCTTGTGGACCTCGTCGACGCCGTCGGCGATAGCCATGGTGGGGGCGCTGGCCCACATGGCCTGGAGGGGGGTGAGGCTGGTGGTCCCGAGCGAGCCCAGGATGTGCAGGGCGCGGTAGGTCACCTCGCGCAGGACCTTCGCGCAGGTGTACTTGCACGCTGCGATCTGGGTGCGGGCCTCCTGGGTGCTGGAGTTGTCGATCGTCCACGCCGTCCACAGCACGAGGAGGCGCAGCATGTTCATCTCGGCGTACGAGTCGGCGATGGCCTCCTGGACCATCTGGTGCTCGCCGATGATCTTGCCGTGGGACTCACGGCTGAGGGCCCGCTCGCACATCATGTCGAAGGCCCGCTTCACCTGGGCGACGGTGCGCATGGCGTGGTGGATGCGGCCGCCGCCGAGACGCCGCTGGGCCAGCACCTTGGCGCCGTCCTCCGGCCCGAGCAGGTGGTCCAGCGGCACCCGCACGTCGTTGTACCGGACGTGGTTGTGCGTCTCCGGATAGTCCATGAACTCCACCCCCGGCGTCTTCCGGGGCACCACGAACATGCAGTTGGTGCACATCACGAAGATGATGTCGGCACGAGCACCGAGGCTGGTGAACCATTTCTCGCCGTTGATGACCCACTCCTCGCCGTCCCGGATGGCGTGGGTCTTGAACAGATTGGGATCTGACCCTCCCTGGGGCTCGGTCATCGAGTAGGCCGAGAAGATCTCCTGGTTCATCAGGGGTCGCAGCCAACGCTGCTTCTGCTCCTCGGTGCCGTAGGCGGCGAGCATCTCCATGTTCCCCGTGTCGGGGGCGGAGGTGCCGAAGACGACCGGCGCCGAGCCGTAGCGGCCGAGGACCTCGTTGAGCAGCGCCAGCTTGAGCTGGCCGTAGCCGGGACCCCCGAGCTCCTCGTCCAGGAACAGGGCCCAGAGCCCGCGATCCTTGACCCGTTGCTTCAGGGGATCGGCGAGGGCCTTGGCCTTGGGGTTGCGCGACCAGGGCGCTCCGGGAAACACCAGATCGAGGGGCTCGATCTCGGTCCGACAGAACTCCTCCACCCAGTCGAGCTGCTCTTGAAACTCCGGATCGGTCGAGAAGTCCCAGGCCACGATCGCCTCCCGTCATGTGGGCCCACGCCGGCGCAGGCGACCTCGAGAGTACTGCCCGCCCCCCCAGTGGTCGGTCAACGACGCCGGCCGGCTACTCCTTCACCAGGTCGTCGAGGCGCTGGACGGTATCGATGAACTCCTCGACCATCTCCAGCACCACCCGCCGGGTCGGTCGAACGCTGCCCATCGAGCCCACGACCTGTCCCACGAAGTACGTCACCAGATCGTTCGCACCGGTGCCTTCCTTGCCGGCGACCCGGTGGATGCGGCGCATGGCGTCGCCTATCAGCATGGGCTGGATCGGCATGGGCAGCGGGTCGGGGCCGTCGGGACGCTCCCACTCGTCGGTCCACGCCGTGCGCAGCATCCTGGCCGGCTTGCCCGTCATCGACCTCGAGCGCACCGTGTCCCCGAGGCCCGCCCGCAGGAACTTGTCCTTGACCACCGGTGGCGTCTCTGCCTCCTCGGTCGTCAACCACACCGAGCCGCACCATGCGCCATCGGCCCCCAGGGCCAGGCCCGCCGCCAGCTGACGGCCGCGGGCGATGCCTCCGGCGGCCAGAACCGGGACCGGTGCGACCACGTCGACCACCTCGGGCACGAGCACCATCGTCGCGATCAACCCCGTGTGGCCGCCGGCCTCGGTCCCCTGGGCCACGATCAGGTCGGCGCCCGCCTGCACGTGCCTGCGGGCGTGCTCGACCGACCCGGCCAGCGCGGCAACTGGGATGCCGGAGGCGTGGGCGCGCTCGATGAAGTGTGCCGGCGGCGGACCCAACGCGGATGCCACCAGGCGGGTCTGGTGGGCGAACAGCACGTCGAGCAGCGGCGCCATGCTCCTGGGATCGACGCGCATGCCGCCGATCCCGCTGAAGCCGGTGTCGTCGCCAGGGGCCGGCGGGACGTCGTAGCGGCTCAGGAGGTCGTCGACCCACGCCCCGTGCTCCTCGGGCACGAGGCTGCGCAGCTGGCTGCGATCGAGCCCACCCGCCTCGGCGCCGGCGAACTTCTCGGGGACGAGCAGGTCGACGCCGTAGGGCTTGCCCTTCACCTCAAGCTCGATCCAGCTGAGGTCGACGTCGAGCTGCTCGGGACTGTGGGCGACGGCGCCGAGCACGCCGCAGCCGCCGGCATTCGTGACCGCGGCGACCACGTCGCGGCAGTGGCTGAAGCCGAAGACGGGAACGTCGATGCCGACGAGATCGGTTGCCGCGGTGCGCATGGGTCAGCCCCTCTGTCAGCTCGACCGAGGTAGCCCAAGGATACGTTGGGCGATGACGTCCTTGTTGACCTGGGTGGTGCCCCCGGCGATGGTGAGCGAGCGCGAGGAGACGAGGTCCCTCGCCCATGGCCCGTCGGGAGCCACCGGACCGAGGACGTCGGCGCTCACCTCGGCGAGGTGCTGGCCGGCCTGGCTCCAGACGAGCTTCGCCACGCTCGACTCGGGCCCCATCTCCCGTCCGTGGATGGCCGCCGAGAGGGCCCGCTCGCTGAGGAGCTTGAGGAGCTCTCCCTCGAGGTAGACGCTCACCAGGCGCTGGCGGAGCACGGGGTCCTTGGACGCCACTCGTCCGTCGATCGTGGTCGATCGGGCGATGTCGAGCAGCCTCCTGATCTTCTTGCGCAGTCCCAGATGGAGATCGGCGACGCCGCCGCGCTCGTGGGTGAGGGTGGTCATGGCCACCCGCCAGCCGTCGTTCTCCGGTCCGAGGAGGCTCGAGGTCGGTACCCGCACGTCGGTGAGGAAGATCTCGTTGAAGTCCCGCTCGCCGGTAATGGTGACGAGCGGGCGGACCTCGATACCGGGGAGCGTCATGTCGACGAGCAGGCAGCTGATACCGCGGTGGCGGGGCGCCGTGGAGTCGGTCCGCACGAGCAGCTCGCACCAGTTCGCCAGGTTCCCCAGGGTGTTCCAGACCTTTTGGCCGTTGACGAGGTAGTGGTCCCCATCGCGCTCGGCAGACGTCCGCAGCGAGGCCAGGTCCGAGCCGGCGTCGGGCTCGGAGAAGCCCTGGCACCAGATGTCGTCGCCCCGCAGCATCCTTGGCAGGAGCCGACGCTTCTGCTCTTCTGTCCCGTGCGCCATGATGGCGGGGGCGATGTTCGAGATGCCGATGGGGTTGAGCGTGCCCGGCGCGCCGGCCCGGCTCATCTCCTCTGCCAGCACGACCTGCTCCATCACACCGGCGCCCCGGCCGCCGTACTCCTCGGGCCAGGCGATGGCGGCGTACCCGGCGTCGGCCAGCTTGGCGTTCCACTCCCGCAGGAGAGCCACATCGGCATTGTCGGTGTCGCTGGCGTTGGCCCAGCTTGCGCCGCGGAGGCGCCCGGTCAGATTGGCGTCGAGCCACGCCCGGAGCTCGTGTCGGAGGTGCTCCGCCTCGGGCGGGTAGTCGAAGTCCACGGTAGCGGGCGGGCTCAGCGGGCCTGCGCAGCTCGGGCCGCTCGCGAGCTCCGGGCCGGCGGCTTGCCGGGGCCGGCCACCCGGGCCGGCCGTCGCCGCCTTCCTCCGAACAGCCCGATGTGGGCGATCGTGGTCAGGGTGTCGAGCATCTGGTCCCTGCTCACCGGCGCCTGCCTGCTCAACAGGTAGTAGTTGGAGCGCTCGATCATGGCCACCATGGCGAGGGCGGCGATCTGCGGGTCGACCCCGACCACGCTGGCACGGTCGATGCGGTCGATGAGCACCTGGGTGAACCGGGTCATGAGCTCGGTTCCCAGGCGGCCGAACTCGCTTGCTTCCGTCTCCGCCTCCGTCCAGGCCTGGATCACGGCACGGTGCCGCCGATAGAGGTCGGCGAACCGGCCCATCCACTGACGCAGCTCGGCGAAGCCCTCACGGTCTGGTCCCACCGGTCCCAGCGACTCGGCCAGGCAGACGATGGCATCGGACACGTCCAGGGCCAGGGCCCGGAACAGGTCTTCCTTGTTGGCGAAGTACAGATAGAACGTCCCGTGCGAGGTCTCGGCCGCCTTGACGATGTCGTCGACCCGCGCCGCCTGGTAGCCGCGCTGGCGGAGCACGTCGACGCCGGCATCGAGCAACCGCCGCATCGTGCGCTGGCCCCGGGCCCGGAGGGCACGGTCCCGAGCGGGCCCACCCTGCCCCGACGGGGCGCCGCCCCCGCTCGACCGGGGTGGCGCGCTACCCCGCCTGGATGCGGGGTCTGCCCGTCTTGCCGCCGAGCCTCTTGCCGCCGAGCCCCTCGCCGCGGAGCCCTTGGTGGCGGTCCCTCGGGTCGCCTTCTTGGCGGTCGCTCGCTTCCCGGTCGCCACCCTCGCCGAGCGTAGTGCCGAAACACGACACGCATGTCAGCTTTGCCGGCGCGGCCCGTCGAGCACCATCGACCCGAGCGGCTAGCTTCATCCCATGCTGCTCGACGGAAGGGTTGCGGTCGTGACCGGCGCCGGTCGGGGAATCGGCCGGGAGATCGCCTCGTGCCTGGCCCAACAGGGCGCCAATGTCGTCGTCAATGACGTGGGGGTGTCGCTCGACGGCCGGGGCGGCGACGACGACGCCGCGGCCCAGGCGTGCGCCGACATCGAGTCGGCGGGAGGCAAGGCCGTACCGTCCTACGATTCGGTGAGCGACTTCGCCGCCGCCGGACGAATCATCCAGACAGCCGTCGACACCTTCGGCCGGATCGACATCCTCGTCAACAACGCCGGCATCATCCGGGACCGGACCCTGGTCAAGATGAGCGAAGACGACTTCGATGCCGTGGTCGCCGTCCATCTGAAGGGCACGTTCAACTGCACGCGCCACGCGGCCGAGCACATGCGGGACGCGGGTTACGGCCGCATCGTCAACATCACCTCGTCGGCTGGTCTGCGGGGCAACTTCGGCCAGACCAACTACGGCGCCGCCAAGGCCGGCATCATGGGGATGACATTCGTGTGGGCGCTCGAGCTGGCCCGTAGCGGCATCACGGTCAACGCCGTGGCCCCGGCGGGCACTACCCGCATGACGGCGGGGCTCTACGAGCGGACGGGGAGCGAGCCGCCCCCCGACCAGGACCCCTCGCTCAACGCTCCGCTCGTCGCCTTCCTCGCCTCCGAGCAGGCGTCGTATGTGAACGGCCAGGTCCTCGGGCGGACCGGCTACGCCTTCACCATCTTCCAGACGCCTCGCCAGGTGGCGGCCATGTGGCGGGAGGGAGGGTGGGACCCTGAGGGCGTGGCCGAGCACTTCCACGAGGTCCTCGGCCAGCACCTGCAGCCGGTGGGGATGCCCGCCCATCCCCTCATCGGCAAGAAGGACTAGCTGCTTACCAGCGCGCCCCGTAGGTGTCGCGGTACGCCTTCTCCGACACTGGTTGGCGGCGCGGGGCACCGAGCGGACGAGCGGGCCAGCCCAGGGGCACGACGGCAAGCGGGTGTACCGGGTCGGGCAACCTCAGGGCTGTGCGGAGCTCGCTGCCGAAGGCAACCGGCAGCGTGGTGAGCGCCGACCCCAGGCCGAGGGCAGTGGCGGCGAGGAGCAGGTTCTGGGTGGCGGGGAAGATCGATGCCGGCAGGGTCACCTCCAGACCCAGCCGCGTGTCACCACACACCACGACCAGGATCGGCGCCGCCGCCACGCCTCCCTCGGCGCCGCGATCGACGTCGGCGAGGAGCCCCGAGGCCAACCGGGGCTCGGAGTGCTGTCGGCCCCCGCTTTGCCACGCCCGCCTGGTGAGGTCCCCGATCAGGGCCCGCAGCCCCGGGTCCCGGACGACCACGAAGGCCCACGGTTGGCGGTTCTCGGCGCTGGGGGCGAACGTGGCAGCCGCGAGACAGCGCTCGACGAGCACGTCCTCCACAGGATCGGCCCGGAACTGCCGACAGGCACGCTGGCGGCCGACGACGTCGAAGAAGTCGGCCATCGGTGCGATCATAATAATGTGACGCGCGTGTCAGGAGATGGAGTGTCCAGAGCGACGGCTGCCGCCACTCGGGGGTCACGGCGAGACGCGCCGGCTCCGGGGGCGGCGCCCATGCCGGCGCCGAACGCCGCCGCCCTCCTTCGGCGCAACGCGTCGGACCCTGACATATCGCTCCGACCTGCCGTGCGCTTTGGTGAGCGCGTCTGGACCCACCACGAGTACGTGGCCGAGTGCCGGCGGTGGGCGAACCTCTTCATCTCCCGGCGCCCGCCGGGGCGCCCCTTCCATGTGGGTGTCCTGCTCGACAACGTGCCCGACTACCTCTTCGCCCTGGGGGGCGCAGCCTTGGCGGGAGCCACGATCGTGGGTCTCAACCACACTCGACGGGGCCAGGGCCTGCAGCGCGACATCGCCCACACCGACGTGGCCATGATCGTGACCGAGCCCCGACACGAGCCCCTGCTGGAGCCCATCGTCGACGGGCTGGGCCTGACCGAGGGCAATCTCCTGGTGTCCCGGCGGTTCGCCGACCCGGGCGATCCCGAGCCCCGGCTGGGCGGGTCGCTGGACGAGGCCCTGGCGGACGTCGGTGTCGGGGATCCCGATGTCGACGATCCATCTCCTGACTCGATCTGGGCGCTCGTCTTCACCTCGGGAACGTCGGACGCTCCGAAGGCCGTGATCTGCAGCCAGCGACGCATCATGGTCACCGGCAACCGCATGGGAATGATGCTGGGGCTCGGGCCCGACGACGTGGGCTATGTCAGCATGCCGCTCTTCCATTCCAACGCCGTCATGGTCGGCTGGGCCCCGTCGATCGTCTACGGAGGGTCGGTGGGACTGGCCAGACGGTTCAGCGCCTCGCGATGGCTCCAGGACGTGCGCCGGTACGGGGCCACGTACTTCAACTACACGGGCAAGCCGCTGTCGTACATCCTCGACACGCCGGCGCGTCCCGATGATGCCGACAACTCCCTGCGGATCGCCTTCGGCAACGAAGGGTCGCCGCAGGTCGTCGAGGCGTTCGGCTCGCGCTTTGGCGTCGAGGTGGTCGATGCCTTCGGCGCCACCGAGGGTGGCGTGGCGGTCAACCGCGAGCCTGGGATGCCACAAGGAGCCATGGGCCGGGTCGGCGAGGCGGTGAAGGTCGTGGACGAGGAGGGCGGGTTCCGCCCCGCCGCCCGCTTCGACACGTCGGGCCGGCTGGTCAACGCCGAGGAGTGCGTCGGTGAGATCGTCAGCACAGCCGGCTCCGGTCCCTTCGAGGGCTACTACAACAACGCCGACGCCAACGCCCGAGCCACGCGCCGGGGCTGGTACTGGAGCGGCGACCTCGGCTACGTCGACGACGAGGGCTACCTCTACTTCGCCGGCCGGACGGCGGAGTGGATCCGGGTGGACGGCGAGAACTTCCCCGCCGGCCCCATCGAGTCGGCGCTGTCCCGGCACCCCGACGTGGTCGTCGCCGCCGCCTACGGTGTGCCCGACGAGCAGGCGGGCGACCAGGTCATGGCGTGTCTCGTCCTTCGAGAGGGCGCCCGAGCAGAGGGCGCGGCGATCGCCGCGTGGATCGACGCCCAAGGTGACGTCGCCCCCAAGTGGCGGCCCCGTTTCCTCCGGGTGACGGAGGCGATGCCGACGACCGCCACCAACAAGATCGTGAAGCGGACCCTCGTCCACCAGAAGTTTCGCTCTGACCGGACCGGCGGCGACCCAATCTTCGTCCGGGGTCGCGGCGAGCCCGCCTACCGGCTACTCACGGCCGAGGACGAGCGGCGGCTCGAGGCGTCGTTCACCGCCGCCGGCCGCCAGCGGTTCTGGGACCTCTGAGGAGTCCGGGCGGGTGGATCTCTCCCTGCGAGCCGAGGACGAGGCCTTCGCTCGCGACGCACGGCGGTGGTTCGACGAGCACGGTGAGACGCCGCCTCCGTTCGAGTCGATCGACGATGAGGTGGCGTGGGGTCGCCGCTGGCAGGCCAAGCTGGCAGCCGATCGCTGGGTCGGTATCGACTGGCCGCCCGAGCACGGCGGACGGGGGGCGACGGCCGTGCAGGTGGCGCTGTTCAACCTCGAGTACGCCCGGTCCGGCGCGCCCCAGCCCGTCAACCGGGTGGGGATCAACCTGGCCGGCCCGACCCTGCTGGCCCACGGCACCGAGGACCAGCGCGGGAGGTGGCTGCCCCCCATCCTCACGGCCAGCGAGATCTGGTGTCAGCTCTACAGCGAGCCCGGCGCCGGCTCCGACCTGGCCTCGCTGGCGACGCGCGCCGAGCCCGCCGACGGTGGGTGGCGGGTCACGGGTCAGAAGGTGTGGACCTCCTACGCCCAGTTCGCCCGCTGGGGTCTGGCCCTGGCCCGGACCGATCTCGACGGGCCCCGTCATCGGGGTCTTTCCTGCCTGGTGATCGACATGGAGGGGCCCGGCGTCGACATCAGGCCGCTCGTCCAGATCACCGGTGACGCCGAGTTCAACGAGGTCTTCCTCGACGGCGCGTTCGTCCCCGCCGACCGTCTCGTCGGTGCCCTCGGAGGGGGCTGGGCGGTGGCCGGCACGACGCTGGCCCACGAGCGGGGCACCAACTTCCCCTTCAAGGAGCAGGTGCTCCACGAGGCCCGCCTGGATGCTCTGTACCGCCTGGCTGTCGAGAACGGGAGGCTCGACGACCCGCTCGTCGCCGACGCCCTGGCTCAGGCCTTCGTGGAGCTCCGCGTCCTCCGTCTGCACAACTGGCGCACGCTCTCTCGGCTGGCGCGAGGCGAGGCGCCGGGGCCGGAGTCGAGCTGGGTGAAGCTGACCTGGACGGCGATGACCCAGCACCTGTCGCAGGTCGCCCTCGACGTGGTGGGGCAGGCGGCGCCGCTGTGGGGCCGGGCCGACGGCAACCCCGCCGACGGGGCCTGGCAGCGTCAGTGGCTGTGGAGCAAGGCGGCCAGCGTCGCCGGAGGAACCTCGGAGATCCAGCGCACGATCATCGGCGAGCGGCTGCTCGGCCTGCCCCGCGGCTCGTAGGACCTCCGTCGGCCAGCCCCCTGCTGGCCCGAATGGCGAGGGCGACGATCGTGAGGGTCGGGTTGTAGCCCGACGAGGTCACGAACACCGACGAGTCGGTGCAGATCATGTTCTCCACGTCGTGAAACCGACCGTAGGAGTCGACGACGCTCGTCCGTGGGTCGGTCCCCATGCGACAGGTGCCCATGACGTGGCGGCTGATCGGCGCCCACCCCATGGCCGCGGCCGAGTCCTGATCCGTCGGCGGAGACGTGGTCCTGGCCGTCCAGGAGGCGCCCGCCTCGGTGTGGATGGCCTCCAGCTTCGGCCCCCAGTGGGCGGATGCGGCCAGCTCGTGGCGGTGCGGCGCGTAGGTCACCCGGCCTGCGGGCAGGCCGTGGACGTCGCGCGCTGAGGGATGGAGGTCGACGCGGTTGGCGGCCTGGGGCATGTCCTCGCCCTGCATGGTGAACACCCACAGCCGATCGCGCAGCATCGAGGAGCGCATCAGCTCCTTGTGGAGAGACCCTGGCGGGCAGTTGAGCGCCTCGGTGATCGGGCCCGTGCCGCCGCCGTGCTCGACCGTGCCCCCGCTGAACCAGGGGAGCCCCGCCCGCCGGGCGGCGGCGAGGTCGTCTGCGTTCGGAGCAACGAAGTCGTCGTGGTGGTGGGTGACCGTCCGCCCCCGGTTGGGGTGGAGGCTGAACGGAAACGACGCCGCCACATAGGTCTGGAAGTGGAACATCAGCAACCGTCCGACCAGACCTGAGGAGTTGGCGATCCCGCCGCGCAGCAGCAGGCGGGGTGTCTCGAACGCGCCGCCAGCGAGGACGACGTGGGCCGCCCTCACCTCGCGGCGGTCGCCGCTGGAATCGACGTAGCGCACGGCGCGCGCCCGTCGACCCGATCCGTCGAGGGCGACCTCGGTGACCATTGCTCGGGGACGGATCTCGCACCGCCCGCTGCGCAGGGCCCGGCGCAGTGACGACACGGCGTCACCCTTGGCGTGGATCGGACAGCCGTATTGCCCACAGAACCCGCAGTTGTTGCAGGCGGGGCGGCCGTCGTAGTGCGTTGTGTTGGCGCCGGTGGGAGCCCGATAGGGGTGATAGCCGAGCCGGTTCGCGGCCTCGGCCGAGAGGATCGCACCGTACATGTCCGGCCCCGGGCTCATGGGGTAGGGCCCCGAGCGCCAGGACTCGAAGGGGTTGATCCCGGCCTCGCCCGCCACCCCGACGAGGCGCTCGGCCTCGGCGTGGCAGGGCTCGAGGTCGGCGTAGTCGAGGGGCCAGTCGGCCAGGTCCGCTTGCTCGATCGGGCCTCGCTCGGACAGCAGGCGGAAGTCCACCTCGCGAAAGCGGGGCATCTTGGCGTCGGCGTGCACGGCCCCACCACCGACGCCCGAGGGGAGGTTGTTCACCTCGCCGAGCAGGAGATGGTCGCCGTCGGCATCGGTCCTCCGGAAGGCCCGAGGCTCGAGGAGGGGATCCGGGCCAAGGAAATGGCGGCGCCCGAACTTGATCTCGTCGTTGGAGAAGTCCGCCTTGAATCCGTAGGGCGGCTCGAGGTCCAGCAGGTGATTGCGGCCCTTCTCCAGCACGATGACGCTCCAGCCGGCCGCAGTCAGCACGTCGGCAGCGGTGGCGCCACCGGGCCCGCTACCGACGATTACGGCGTCGGCATCCAGGTCGCCCCCGCTCACGGCTCCGACACCTCGGCGTCGCTCCAGCCTCTCGGTTGCACGTCGCCCTCGAACGCGATCGACCGCCACCCGACGAGGTCGCGATTGCCGCCGTACTCGGGGGGGCCGTACATCGCCTCGCAGGCGTGCTCGTAGAGCAGCGAGCGGAACGCGGGTACGGCGTCCAGGCGCGCGTCCTGATCTGCTGCCCCGAGCTCGGCGAAGTCGGGCCCGAGGGCGGCGATCCCCTGGTCGTACTGCTCCTGGAGCCCGGTCACCGGTCCATTCCACTCCCGCTCGGGACGGCCCCGTGAGCCCTCGATGCGCGTCCGCCAGGCGAGCTCGTCCAGTGGGTCCAACGGAACGAACGTGGCGAAGCTCGCTTCTCCGCCGGCCCTGCCGGAGAACGGCCCCCCAGCCCAGATGCGCGGCGGGTCGAAGCCGAACGCGCCGAGCAGGCTGTCGACGTAGTCGGTTGCCCCCGCGGCGGCCGCGCCGGGCGACTCGTCCGCCGGGATCAGTCGCTCGCAGGCGGCGGCGACGACGGCGTATTGGTCGACGTTGAGATAGACGGCCAGGTTCGCCTCCGATCGACGTCCACTCGGCGGCTCATCGTCTCCTCGTCCGGGCCTCGTCGGGGCCGACGAACCTGACACCAGTGTCACAGAGATCCTACACTTGCGGCCATGACCGAGGTCCGAGAGTTCAGGGACATCAGACGTGGTGGAGCAGTCGAGGGGGCGCCCGTCGAAGCGTTCATGGCCGGTCTCGAGGCCCTCCAGGCCGAGGTGGCGACCGCCCGCAACCACGTCTGGGAGCGGGTCGCCGACGGCCGGCTGTCCGTGCCCCTGCTCGAGCGCCTGGCGAAGGAGTACTACTTCCTGGGGAAGTGGTACACCACCGAGTTCGGCTCGCTGGTGGCCAACTCTCCCGACACCGACGCCCTCGATCTCGATTCCAGCGAGCACCACTTCCACTGGCTGCAGAACCTGGCCGACGAGACGGGTTTCGCCGGCGACCGCAACCACGTGGACATGAAGATCGAGTGGGCCCGTCAGCTCGGCATCAGCGACGACGACCTGCTCTCGTACCGGGCCCTGCCGGAGTCGATCGGGTCGGTCTTCACCAGCCTGTACTACATGCGGCGCTCGTACGAAGAAGGGCTGGCCGCCTTCGGCTGGGCGGGGGAGCGGTTCGCCGCTTCCACCGGCTACGCCAAGATGATGTACGAGGGCCTCCGTGACCATTACGGGCTCGAGGTCGAGAACTTCAAGGTCCACGCCTACGCCGAGGAGGATCACGGCGACAAGGCCGACTACCTGCTGCGCAAGGTGGTGGTCACCGCCGACCAACAGCGCCGCGTCCGTCGTGCCGTCGAGCACGTCCTCGTCCTGCGCAACGCTCGGACCCTGGCCTTGAACCGTTGGCTGGACGAGCCGGGGGCGCTCCGCTCGTAGTCCGTGGCCCGGGAGGGCGACCAGCGGCAATCCGGCCCGACGGGCACATCGCCACTACCCTGACGCCGTGCGCGCGCGAGCCCCGGCATCGGCGGCCAACCTGGGCCCCGGCTTCGACACCCTGGCGGTGGCACTCGAGCTGTACGTTGAGGTGGAGGTCGAGCCGGCCCCTCGCCTGACCGTCAGGGC
This sequence comes from Acidimicrobiales bacterium, assembly GCA_036270875.1. Lineage (NCBI taxonomy): Bacteria > Bacillati > Actinomycetota > Acidimicrobiia > Acidimicrobiales > Acidimicrobiales bacterium. The sequence continues at coordinate 7,298 of DATBBR010000147.1, read as the reverse complement.
GGAGGGCGAGGGTGCGGAGCTGGCGGGCGACGCGTCGCACCTGGCGACCCGGATCGCCATGGAGGTGCTCGGCCACGACCATTTCGCCATCGCAGTCCGCTCGTCGATCCCGCTTGGGAGAGGGCTGGGCTCGTCGGCCGCTCTGGCCGCGGCCACGGCGGCGGCGGCAGGTGCTCGCGACCCCCTCGCCGTCGCCGCGGCGTCCGACGGGCACGCCGAGAACGCCGCCGCGTCGGTCCGCGGCGGGCTGGTCGCCGCCGCCACCGTCGCCGGTGCCCCCGTGGTCGCGCCGCTCGCGCTCGACCCTGAGCTGGCCTTCGTGATGCTCGTGCCGTCGCGCACCCTCCCGACGGCCCAGGCCCGCCAAGCCCTGCCGTCAACCGTGAGCCACCGTGACGCCACCTTCAACCTCGGTCGCATGGGCCTGCTCGTGAGCGGCCTGGCCAACCGTCGCTACCTGGTGCGGGCGGCAACCGAGGATCGTCTGCACCAGGCCGCCCGCAGTCCTCTCTTCCCGGAGGCCTCGCAGCTGCTGGGCCGGCTGGTCGAGGCCGGGGCGCTGGCGGCGTCGTGGTCGGGTGCCGGCCCCAGCCTCATCGGGTTCTGCGACGCCGCGGTCGCGCCCCGAGTGCGCGATGCCGGCGAGCTCATGCTGAAGGAGCTCTCGGTGCCCGGACGGGCCCTGCTCCTCGGGCCCGACCGGCGAGGCCTGCTCGTGGCTCGGGGCGGGTCGCCTCCGCCGGGCGGCCCAGAGTCCCGCCGCTGGCCGTAGCCGGCCCAGGGCCACGTCCACGGCCGGTATCGTCGCCGCGGTGCCGACCTCCCCGTCGAAGGAGCTCGTGGCCCTGGAGAACCCGCACCCGGGACGGGACTACGAGATCCGCTGCGAGACGCCCGAGCTCACCTGCGTGTGCCCGATGACGGGCCAGCCCGACTTCGCGACGGTCACCATCACCTACGTGCCCGCCGCCTCGATCGTCGAGCTCAAGTCGCTCAAGCTGTACCTGTGGAGCTATCGCGACGAGGGCGCCTTCCATGAGGACGTGACCAATCGCATCCTCGACGACCTGATCGCGGCTCTGAGCCCGAAGCGGTTGACCGTGCGCACCGACTGGCTTGTGCGGGGCGGCATCCACTCGGTGGTCGAAGCCAGCCATCCCTGAGCGCGCTCAGCTGGTCGTCTGCCATGACCGCTCGTAGCCGTCGACGACGACGGCATTGGCGGCCGGGGTCGTGTGCAGAGGACGGCGGGCATCGACGTTGACGGCGACCTCGTCGGCGTAGCCGCCGGGGCCGCGTTCCTCGGACCGCCGCACGGCCGGAGGCTGGGGACCGTGGTGGATGCCGTGCGGGTGGAAGGTGAGCATCCCCTCCGAGATGCCCGCCCGACTGAAGAACTCGCCCCGGTGGTAGAAGATCACCTCGTCCACATCGACGTTGCGGTGGTAGAACGGCACGCGAAGGGTGTGGGGATCGCGTTCCAGCGGGCGGGGCGCGAACGTGGCCACGACGAAGCCGTTCCCGACGAACGTGGTGTGGGCCGAGGGCGGAAGGTGGTAGCGCTCGGACATAACCGGGCGGATGTCGCCCGCCGCCAGGCGGAGCGGGGCGAGGTCGCCCTTCCAGCCCATGACGTCGAGAGGATGGAACGGGTAGAGGATCTCGCTGACGGCGCCCTCGCGCAGCACCCGCACCGAGTAGTCGCCGTGCTCCTGGTGCATTTCGGGCTCGGGAACCTCGACAACAGCAGGGTCGAAGAGGGCGTGGCGACCGAGGAGGCCCCGCTCAGGAAGCCCGATGGTCCCGCCCAACGCCTCGATGGTCAGCAGCCGCGTCGTGCTCACCGGCTCGAAGCGGTGGGTCGTGCTCCGGGGCACCAGCAGGTAGTCGCCTGGCCGGTAGGCGAGGGGGCCGTACTCGGTCGCCAGCGTCCCATCGCCCTCGTGCACGAGGTAGACGACGTCACCGTCGGCGTCGCGGAAGAACCACGTCGGCTCGGTGGCCGGTCTTGTCCACCACCCGATGCGCACGTCCTCGTTGACCAGCAGCACGCGGGGGAGGCCGTCCTCGACTCCATCCAACCGGTTGGCGTCGAGCGCCATGGGTCGCAGCGGGCCGGAGATGCTGGTCCAGGCCGTGGGCGGGTGCAGGCGGTAGAGGTGGCTGGCCGCGGCGGCGAAGCCCTCGCGGCCGTGCTCCTCCTCCACCGCTCCGGTTGGCAGGTCGGCGTGGGCCTGGCGAGAGGTGCGGCCCTTCACCCATTGCGGCGGGAGCGATGACACGTGGCCTCCTTCACATCTCTTCGTCGGCCATGGCGCCGACGAGGCGCAGGGCGCGGTAGGGGATCTGCTCCGACAGGGCGATCACCGTCGTGCTCCGGCCGATCCCCTGCACCTCGAGGATGCGGTTGATGATGTCCTGGAGGTGGTCGTTGGTGCGGGCAGCCACACGACAGTGCAGGTCGCCCGGTCCGGTGATGGCATGGGCTTCGAGCACCTCGGGGACCACGCGCAGGTGGTCGACGACGTCGCCGAGCCGTCCCTGGGTGATCTCCAGGTTGACGAAGGCGGTGACCTCGTAGCCGAGGGCACCGAGGTGGAGGTCGGGGCCGAAGCCGGTGACCACGCCCCGGCTCACGAGCTTGTCCAGCCTGGCCTGGACGGTGCCCCGGGCGACCTGGAGGCGGCGGGCCAGCTCGAGGACGCCGGCCCTCGGCGCCTCGGCCAGCTGCCCGATGAGGCGAGCGTCCAAGCGGTCGATCGTCCTGGCCAACACGCCCAGAGGGTAGCGGTGCAGGTCGCACCGGACAAGGCAAAGTGACCAGTGTCCGACCAAATGGTTGACCATCACCGGTAGCCAGAGCTTCTCTATGGGTACAACTTGTGATGTCAGATGCCGAGAGGAGGGACGATGACGCTTACCGGGGCACCCTCGACCGGGACGCAGCGATGGCACGCCTTCCAGCGACGGCTCGAAGACGTGGTGGTTCGCCATCCCGTCGTCGTCGACAACCGCTACACCCGCTGGTTCGCCACCGGCGCCGCGGGTCGAGCGGAGGTCCGCCACCTGACCGTGCAGTTCAGCGTGTTCAGCCACCTGTTCGTCGAGGCCCAGCTGCGCAAGGTGATCAACGCGCCCGACCTGGCTTCCTACCGGGCCGGGAAGGAGATCCTGATGAACGAGCTCGGCGTGCCGTTCCGTCCGCCCCGAGGGACAGGGGAGGCTGGCGCCGACGCCGATCTCGTCTCCACCGAGGGCAGCGTCGAGGGGGCACGATTTCGGTTCCCGGCCGCCCACTTCGAGTGGCTCCTCGGCTTCGCCGAGCCCCTCGGTCTCGGGTTCGCTGACCTCGGCAAGCGGCGACAGGGCACGCCGGCCACCGTCTTCTTCTGCGACGAGCTCTTGCGCATCTACGGCTCCGACGATCCGTCCGTGGCTGCCGGTGCCTCCTACGCCGTCGAGCACTGGGCGGCGGCTGGGTTCTGGAAGGAGCTCATCGCCGGTCTTCGGGTCTTCTCCGAGCGCGACTGCCCAGGTCTGCCGCTGTCCTTCTGGACCTGGCACGACCGCGTCGAGGACCAGCACGCCGCCCACACCACTGACGAGCTGGCTGAGGAGTTCTCCAAGCCTGGCTTCGACCAGGACCAGTTCCTGGCCGGGGCGGGCGAGATGCTGGACGGGGTCAGAGCCTTCTGGGACGGGCTCGAGGCCGACCGGCTCGGGAGGCAAGGGCCATGAGGGGCGGCGGAATCGAGCTGGAGGGGTGGGACCACGTCGAGGTGTGGGTTGGCAACGCCCGCCAGGCTGCGCACTTCTTCGCCAGCGGGCTCGGCTTCGAGGTCGTGGCCTACGCCGGTCCCGAGACGGGCGTGGCCGACCGGGCCTCCTACGTCCTCGAGCAGGGCGCCCTGAGGCTGGTCGTGACGTCCGCCCTCCAGGCGTCGTCGCCCATCGCCGCGCATCACCGCTCTCACGGCGACGGCGTGCGTTCGCTGGCCTTCGCCGTGACCGACGCGGCGTCCGCTTACGACGCGGCGCTGGCGCGCGGCGCTATCGGCATCGCCGGACCGCGTACCGAAGAGGACGCCAGCGGCAAGCTCGTGACCGCGACGATCGCCGCCTACGGTGACACCGAGCACACCTTCGTGGAGCGGACCGCCTACTCCGGCGTGTTCGCGCCCGGGTTCGAGTCCCGCCGGCTGCCCCCTCCGCCTGCCGGGGCAGCCGTGGGCTTGCGCGGCTTCGATCACGTCGTGGCCAACGTGGGACCGGGCGACCTCGGTTGTTGGGTCGAGTTCTACGAGGAGGTGCTGGGCTTCGACCGGCTGGTGCATTTCGGAGACGACCAGATCTCGACCGAGTACTCGGCCCTGATGTCGACCGTGGTGTGGGACGGCTCGCGCGTCGTGCTTCCCATCAACGAGCCCGCCCAGGGTCGACGCCGAAGCCAGATCCAGGAGTTCCTCGACTTCTACGGCTGTCCGGGTGTCCAGCATCTGGCCCTGGCCACCGACGACATCGTCGCCACGGTGGACGCCCTGCGAGGACGGGGCCTGCGGTTCCTCGGCGTCCCGGCCGACTATTACGACGACGTGCGCCGCCGAGCCGGGGACCTCGACCTGCCGTGGGAGGACCTCCGGCGCCTCGGCATCCTGGTCGACCGCGACGAGGACGGTCACCTGCTGCAGATCTTCACCGAGAACGTCGGCGACCGTCCCACGCTGTTTCTCGAGATCATCCAGCGCCGCGGGGCCCGGGGCTTCGGGGCCGGCAACTTCAAGGCCCTGTTCGAGGCGATCGAGGCGGAGCAGGAGAGACGGGGCAACCTCTAGGTCCTCGAGCAGAGCTCGCCTCGCCCTCCTGCGAGGTGGCGGCGGTAGATTGAGCTGATGCCCCGGCGTTACTGGCTCGAGACTTTGGGCTGCCCCAAGAACGACGTCGACTCGGCGAAGCTGGTCGGCACCCTCGAGTGCGATGGGCTGATCCCGGCCACCGAGCCCGAGGACGCCGACCTGCTCGTCGTCAACACCTGCGCCTTCATCGAGGCCGCGCGCGAGGAGTCGATCGAGACCGTGTTGGCCCTGGCCGGCGCCCGACGGCCAGGGGCGCAGGTCGTCGTGACGGGTTGCCTGGCCGAGCGTTACGGCGACGAGCTGGCGCGAGCGATGCCCGAGGTCGACCGGGTGGCCGGGTTCGGGGTACCGGTGAGCCTGTCAGCTCCGGCTGTCCCCAGCCTCGATCTCCTCAACCTCCGGCGGCCGCCGGCCACTGCTCCGTGGGCGTACGTGAAGGTGGCCGAGGGGTGCGATCGGGCCTGCGGGTTCTGCGCCATCCCTTCCTTCCGGGGACGGCAGCGCTCCCGTACCGAGGAGGCGGTGCTCGACGAGGTGGAGGCCCTCGGGGTGCGTGAAGTGGTGCTGGTCGCCCAGGATCTCGCCTCCTACGGGCGGGACCTCGGTCGGGCCGGCGCCATCATCGGGCTGATCGAACGGGTCGGCGACCTGGTCGATCGGACGCGCCTGTTGTACCTCTACCCGTCGGAGCTGGGCGATGGTCTGGTCGACGCCATCTGCGCCACCGGCGTGCCCTACTTCGATCTCTCCCTCCAGCATGTCTCGAGACCCCTCCTGCGCCGGATGCGCCGGTGGGGCGACGGCGAGCGCTTCGCCCGTCGCATCGCCGACATTCGCGCACGCGAGCCGTCGGCGGCCTTTCGTTCCTCTTTCATCGTCGGCTACCCGGGGGAGACCGAGGGTGACCACGACCGGCTGATGGAGTTTCTGAGCGAGGTCCGCCTGGACTGGGCCGGGCTGTTCGCCTATTCGGAAGAGGAGGGCACCTACGCCGCCGGCCTCGACCAGCGGGTGCCGCCGGGCCTGGTGGCCGAGCGCCTGGCCGAGCTGTCGGAGCTGCAGGACCGGATCACGGCGAGCCGCAGGGCCGAGCTGGTCGGCGAGACGATCGAGGTGCTGGTCGATCGGGTCGGCGTCGGACGCTCCCACCGTGAGGCGCCCGAGATCGACGGCGTCGTGGGTCTGCCGCACGATCTTCCCGCCGGAGATCTCGTCGACGTTGTGGTGACGGGGTCGGCCGGCCCTGACCTGGAGGCGACGCCGTGAAGTCGGTGGGCCCCGGCACGTACGGGCCCTCGGCCCTGGCCACGCCGGCCAACGCCGTCACCGTCGTCCGCCTGCTGGCGACGCCCGTGCTGCTGGCGCTGGTGCTCGCGCTCGGCGCGTCCTGGGTGACCGTCGTCGTCTGGGCGGTCCTGGCAGGCACCGACGGCCTCGACGGCTGGATCGCCCGCCGCCAAGGGGCGACGCGCTCCGGCGCGTTCCTCGACCCATTGGCCGACAAGTTCCTCGTGGTCGGTGCCCTCGTCGCCCTGGTCGCGCGCGGTGAGATCTGGTGGCTGCCGGTCGCCCTCATCGCCGGGCGGGAGCTGGGCATCAGCGCCTACCGGGTCGTCGTCGGCCGCCGAGGCGTGTCGGTGCCGGCCCGATGGACGGGAAAGGCGAAGGCCTGGGCCCAGGACCTGGCGGTCGGTCTGGCCCTGCTGCCGCCGGTGGCCACCCACCACCACGGCCTCGTGGTCGCCGTCCTCTGGGCGGCCGTCGGGCTGACCTTCGTCTCGGGCACCCAGTACATGGTCGACCGGCGCGGTGCGGCACAGACGGTCGGGACCATCGGTGCATCGGGCGCGGTGGCCGGCCTGGGCGCCCAACCCAAGGGCGCCCGGTGAGCACGGCCGGCGCCCCGGCACATCGTTCCGGTTCCACCTCTTGTCGAAAGTGGGCACTGCGCTCGCAGCAGCAGCGCCCCTTTTCGACCAAAGGTGGAACGGGCCCAAGTCGACCGGGGCGCGGCCGCCGTGCGCGCTGAGGTCGTTGCCGTCGGCACCGAGCTGCTGCTCGGCCAGATCGTCGACACCAACTCGGCCTGGTTGGGGGAACGGCTGGCGCTGGCCGGCATCGACTCCTTCTTCCAGACCAAGGTCGGGGACAACCAGGTCCGGATCGTGCTGGCCCTGCGCACCGCGCTGGCTCGCAGTGACGCGGTCATCGTCTGCGGTGGCCTCGGGCCCACCCAGGACGACATCACCAGGAACGCCATCGCCGAGGTCATGAACGTGCGCCTGGTGCGCGACGAGGCGATCGTCGAGCGGATCGGAGCCATGTTCGGGGCGAGGGGGCGGGAGATGCCGGCGAGCAACCTGCGCCAGGCCGAGGTGCCCGAGGGCGCCTCCGTGATCCCGCAGGTCCGGGGGACGGCACCCGGTCTCGTCTGCCCCGTGGGGC